>CAXAVQ010000271.1:0-4042 GCA_963971985.1 uncultured bacterium | reverse complement strand
CCACTCCGTGCAGGTCGATGACTTCGCGACCCGCGTCGCCCTGACCATCAACGCCGAGAAGGAGTTCGAGCGCAACAACGAGCGCTACGAGTTCCTCAAGTGGGGCCAGCAGTCGCTGGCGAACTTCAGCGTCGTCCCGCCGGCCACCGGCATCGTGCACCAGGTCAACCTCGAGTACCTCGCGCGCGGCGCCCTCACGAAGACCGCCGGCGGCGAGAAGACCGTCTACCCCGACTCGCTCGTCGGCACCGACAGCCACACCACCATGATCAACGGCCTCGGCGTCGTCGGCTGGGGCGTGGGCGGCATCGAAGCCGAGGCGGTGATGCTCGGTCAACCCGTCTACATGCTCACCCCCGAGGTCATCGGCTTCAAGATGACCGGCAAGCTCCCCGAGGGCGCGACCGCGACCGACCTTGTGCTGACGGTCACGCAGATGCTCCGCTCCTACGGCGTGGTCGAGAAGTTCGTCGAATTCTTCGGCGACGGCCTCGCCACCCTCTCGCTCCCCGACCGCGCGACCATCGCCAACATGGCGCCCGAGTACGGCGCGACCATGGGCTTCTTCCCCGTCGACCAGGTCGCCATCGACTACCTCCGCTTCACCGGCAAGAGCGAGGAAGAGGTTGCGCTGGCCGAGGCCTTCGCCAAGGCCAACCACCTCTACTGGACGTCCGACTCGCCCGAGCCGGTCTTCACCGACGTGCTCGAACTCGACCTCTCCACCGTGCAGCCCTCGCTCGCCGGCCCCAAGCGCCCGCAGGACCGCATCGCGCTCACCGACATGCAGACGGCGTTCCGCAAGGCGCTCACCGCGCCCAACGGCCCGCATGGCCTCGGACACACCGAGGACCAGGTCAACATGAGCGCGACCTACACCGCCACAGAGGCCAGTCACCCCGCTACTGCCGGCTCGGAGCACACGATCCACAACGGCAGCGTCGTCATCGCGGCGATCACCAGCTGCACGAACACCTCGAACCCCGACGTGATGATCGCCGCGGGCCTCGTGGCGCGCAAGGCCCGGGCGCTCGGCCTGACCCGCAAGCCGTGGGTGAAGACCTCTCTCGCGCCGGGCTCGAAGGTCGTCACCGATTACTTCGACAAGGCCAACCTGACCGAGGACCTCGAAGCGCTGGGCTACCACACCGTCGGCTACGGCTGCACGACCTGCATCGGCAACTCCGGCCCGCTCCCGCCCGAGATCGAAGAGGCCATCGTCTCCACCAAGGAGAAGGACGGCACCACCCTCGCCGTCGCGTCGGTCCTCTCGGGCAACCGCAACTTCGAGGGGCGCGTCCATCCGCTGACCAAGGCGAACTACCTCGCCTCGCCGCCGCTGGTCGTCGCCTACGCGATCGCCGGCACCGTTGATAT
Source organism: uncultured bacterium (assembly GCA_963971985.1). Taxonomy (GTDB): domain Bacteria; phylum Planctomycetota; class Phycisphaerae; order Phycisphaerales; family UBA1924; genus JANSXG01. The sequence continues at coordinate 2,665 of CAXAVQ010000271.1, read as the reverse complement.
CGACCTCGCCAACGACCCGATCGCGCAGACGCCCGACGGCAAGGACGTGTACCTCAAGGACATCTGGCCGACCCACGCCGAGGTCGTCGAGATCCGCCAGCAGTGCGTCACCCGCGAGCAGTTCCTCGAGAAGTACGCCGGCGTGTTCACCGAGAACGAGACCTGGAACAAGGTCCCGGTCTCGAAGAGCGAGCTCTACACCTGGAACGATGACTCCACCTACATCCAGAACCCGCCCTTCTTTGAAGAGATGGGCGATGCGGTCCCCGGCTTCAAGAACATCAAGGGCGCCAAGTGCCTGGTCTACGTCGGCGATTCGGTCACCACCGACCACATCTCGCCCGCCGGCTCGATCGCCGAGGAGATCCCCGCCGGGCAGTATCTCGTCTCCAAGGGCGTCCCGAAGAGCCAGTTCAACAGCTTCGGCTCGCGTCGCGGCAACGACCGCGTCATGACCCGCGGCACGTTCGCCAACGTCCGCATCCGCAACCGCATCGCCGCCGACGCCGAGGGCAAGATCCCCGAGGGCGGCTGGACGAAGGACATGTCCGAGGCCGGTGGCGGCAAGATCGACTACATCTACAACGCCGCGATGAACTACAAGGCCGAGGGCACCCCGCTGGTCGTGCTCGCCGGCAAGGACTACGGCATGGGCTCGTCGCGCGACTGGGCCGCCAAGGGCACCATTCTGCTCGGCTGCCGCGCGGTCATCGCCGACAGCTTCGAGCGCATCCACCGCTCGAACCTGGTGTTCATGGGCATCCTGCCCCTCCAGTTCATGCCCGGTCACAACGCCGAGACCGTCGGCCTCAACGGCTTTGAGACCTTCGACATCGAACTGCCCGACGACCTCAAGCCCGGTCAGGAGATCACCGTCGTCGCCACCAAGCCCGACGGCGTGGAAATCCCGTTCCGCGCACGCGTCCGCATCGATACGCCGGTCGAACTGGAGTACTACCGCAACGGCGGCATCCTCCAGACCGTGATCCGCAAGAAGCTCAACGAGGCTCGCCAGCCCGCGACGGCCTGATCACCTGCCGTTGAGCGCACGAGAAAGGGCGATCCGGGTCGGGTCGCCCTTTTCATTTGACTTGGCTTATCTGGTCCGCGAGCCCGGCCTCAACCGGCCTTGCGGTTCATCGAGTGGATCATGCAGAACGAGTCCGCCGGAACGCTCCGTGCGATCTCGCTGAGCACCGTCCGCACCTCGTCCGACACCTCCACGAACTCGAGGCCGACCTCATGCCGGCGCCAGCCGAGCTTCCGCGACCAGCGGACCATCACCTTCACGCGCACCATCTCGAACGCCGAGAGCAGCCCGATCTCGATCGGCTCGCCCTCCACCTCGTGTTTGACCTCGCGCTTGGAGAGGATGCGGATACCCGTTGCCGAAAAATCCAGCACCGGCCCGAGCGTCGTCTCGACGTTGTTGCAGCGCATCCGCCCGCGCGACCGCCCGTCGGGCTTGTCGGCGTTCATGGAGCGGTTGATCAACCGGACGACATCTTCGTTGGGAATCCCGTTCATCGCGCCACCTCCGTCGGTCTTCGGCGTATCGGCCGCGCCGAGCAACGGGATCGCCGATCGGCCGCCATCGACGCACGAACGCGCCCCATGGCCTCGCCCAAACCGATTCGAAGCGGTTCTCGGACGCGGATCCGCTTCAACCTGCGGGTCCTCAGGGCCGATACAGCCGTTGTCTGAACCAGGTGTGGGAGGTCCCCCGATTGATGGCAGAGAACAGCCAACCGTGTCGGTCACGGCGCCACGCATTCACGCTCATCGAACTGATCGCCGTCCTCGTCGTCCTCGCGATCCTTTCCGGCGTCGCCCTGCCCAAGTACTTCGACTATCGCGAGCGGGCCCAGGTGTCCGCCGCCAAGGGGGCGCGCTCAGCGCTCGCCATCGCGGTCGCGAACGCGCGACTTCACGACGCCGCCACACAAGGCGGTGAGGGCGCGTACCCGGTGGACCTGTCGAGCGTGCTCGAGACGCAGGACTCCAACCACCTGCTGAACCCGTACCACCAGCCGTCGCTGCCGATCTACAACATCGATCGAGGCGGTGAAGCCAAGAAGCACCCGATCAACAAGACCATCGAACTCGCCCTCGCGAGCGGCTGGGGATCGATCTGGTACAACCCCGACAACGGACAGGTTCGTTTCCGCGTGCCCGAGCAGGAAACCACGGCCCGCACCATCGAGCTGTACAACCTCGTCAACGAGTCGAACATCACCCGACTGCGCCAGACGAACTGACGGCAGATCGTGCGCTAGCCGTTCCACACGCCGTCGTGCATCACCGCCGCCGACGCGATCGAGGCGAGCCCGCGCCGCACCTCAGGCGTGATGTGCTCGAAGCACAGGCCCGTGTGGACCTGGAATAGCCCGACCTTGCGGAACCAGACGACGCGCGCGTAAGCCTCGAACGGCTCGCTCGTGAGCGGACGGATCCGGACGCGCACGACCTCGCCCACCCGGGCCGCCAGTCGCCCGCGCGATTTGATCTTGCACCCCGACGCCGAGACATCGAGCACATCGCCCAGCGAACTCTTCACACCGGGGCATTTGACCCGCCCGTGTCGTCGTCGGTTGACTCCCCCGGCCCAGCCGGAGGGGTCTGGGGCGCCCGGGAGAGCCCCGGCCCCGATCGACGGCACCGCCGG
>CAXAVQ010000270.1:0-4068 GCA_963971985.1 uncultured bacterium | reverse complement strand
AGCTCGTGGTCGAAATCGTGTCCGTCATGCCCGTAGCGGTGTTGCAGCCCGCCACGGGAGCGGGCGCGTCCGGTGGTCGTCGTGTTGTTGGTCCACTGATTCGTCAGGATCGTCATGTCGTGCTCACAGTCGTGCCGCGCGCGCAGGATCGCTGCGCCGGCGTTGGTCGTCGGAAGGAAGGTCAGGGGCAAGCGTCGGCGGCGGAGTCGGAAGGATGCGTCCCAAAACGACAGGCACCACCGATCGGGTGTGCCCGGGTCGGTGGTGCTCAGTGCAGACTCACTGAGAATGTGGAGGGGTCGCTACGCTCGACACCGTTTCTCCACGCAACCGCCGCCCGGGCATGCCATTCGCATGCAGGGTTTCATCGGGCACGGTTTGCGGAAGCAGTTGTTCACGAAGCGGATCTCCAAATTCAGCGGCAGAACTATATCCTGAGTCCAGACGCTGTCAACTCATCGGCACGCGGGGCCGGGCACTTTGCGAAATCCTCGCGCGGCCAAACCCGGTCGTCAGTAGCTCGACGAATCCAGCTTCACCTTCCCGCGGAAGGTCCAGTAGATCGCCACCGTGTACGACAGCACACACGGGATACCGATCACCGCGATGATCAGCATGATCCTCAGCGTCTTCTCGCTCGAACGCGCGTTCCAGATGTTCACCGAATTCGCCGCGTCCGTCGTCGACACCACGAAGTTCGGGAAGATCGCCGCCGCGAACAGCGTCGCAAGCGCCGCGATCGTCGCGCTGCTGCTCAGGAACGCGTACAGCGGCTTGCGCTTCGAGAGCGCCCGCGGAATGTTCGCGATCGCCAGCACCTTCAGCACCGGCACGATCCAGAGCCACGGAGCCGCCTCGAAGTTCCGCGTCGCGTTCGGCACCGCCTGCAGCGTGTACATCGTCGCAAAGATGTACAGCACCAGGAAGATCCCGAAAAGACTCCACACCGCCCGGCGCGTCCGCTCCTGCAGCTCGTCCTCCGTCTTCAGATACAGATAGATCCCGCCGTGCATCGCAAACAGAGCAACCGTCATCAACCCGACCACCAGCGGGTACGCCCCGGCAGTGGGGGACCACAGCTGGTTCAGCATCGTCCCCGTGTAGTCGCCACCCTCGTTGATCGCCATCCCGGCAATCAGGTTGCCCCCGGCCACGCCGAACAGCAGCGCCGCAAGCCCCGACGCGCCGAAGAAGCACCAGTCCCAGATCGAACGCCAGAAACGGTTGTGAACCTTCGAACGGAACTCGATCGAAACCGCACGGAAGATCAGCGCAAACAGCAGCAGCATGAACGCCGAGTAGAACCCGCTGAACACCGTCGCGTACGCGTTCGGGAACGCCGCAAACAGCGCACCCCCGAGCGTCACCAGCCACACCTCGTTGCCGTCCCACAGCGGGCCGATCGAATTCATGACCACGCGCCGCTCGCGATCGCCCCTGGCCACGAACGGGTGGATGATGCCCACCCCGAGGTCGAACCCGTCGAGGATCGCGTAGCCGATCAGCAGGACGCCGAGCAGCACGAACCAGATCACGGTCAGCGTGTCGTAGCTCACGGGCGACCTCCCGTCGCGTCATCGGCGTCACGCCACTCGTCCGAGGGCTCCGTGAAGCGCCCGCCGGCCGGATCGGTGTACTCCCTGGCGACCTCGAAGAACTTCTCGCCCTTCTCGCGCCGAGCCGTCGGCTCTGTCACCTCGTCCGGGCCGTGCTGGATCTTGGAGTTCAGCACGTAGAGCCACATCGCGAACAGCAGGGTGTAGATCCCGCCGAACATGATGATCGACCACAGCACCTGCTCGGACTTGACCGCCTGCGACAGCCCTTCGCTCGTCCGCAGCCCGCGCAGCGCGACCACCGCCTCGTTGTCGTGGTCCAGTCGCGGCAGCGCCTGCTGGTTCGCCAGCATCTCGCGTGCATCATCGGTCAGCGTCGGGTACACGATCCACGGCTGCCGGCCGACCTCCGCCGCGATCCAGCCCGCCTGGTTCGCGAAGAACGGGAGCACGATCGTCGGCACCCAGACCAGCAGCAGCCATCGCTTCTCGAACAGCGTTCCACGCCACAGGAAGAACAGCGACAGCAGACTCAGCGCGATGAAGAACATCCCGCACGCCACCATCAGGTGGTACATCTGGAACGGCAGCCAGATCGGCGGCACGTCGTCCTCGTGGAACATGTCCAGCCCGGCGATCGGTTCCTCGAAATCGCTGTGCACCAGGAACGACAGCATCCCCGGGATCTTCACCCCGTACTTCACCTCGCCGGTCTCCGCGTCCGGCCATCCCCAGAGGTACAGGTCGGCCGGGCCGGTGTCGAAGTGGCCCTCGAACGCCGCCAGCTTCGCCGGTTGGTTCACCGCCACCGCCTTCGCCTGGTCGTGCCCGGTCAGCAGCGCGAGCAGCGAGAAGACCGCGGCGATCGGCAGCGCGATCGTGACGCAGCGCTTCGCGAACTCGGTGTGACGCTTCCGCAGCAGATAATAGCAACCGACCGACATCACAAAGAACGCCCCGGTGATGAACGCCCCGATCAGCACATGCGAGAGCCGGTCCATCGACGACGGGTTGAACACCAGCGCCCAGAAGTCCACGATCTCAGCGCGGACCTGCGGCACGCCGTCGATGATCAAGGGGTTCCCCTCCGCGTCCAGCATCGCCCGCACCGTCGACCCCGCCGGCGTCTGCTGCCACGAGTTGGCGATCACGATCCAGACCGCCGAGAACATCGAGCCCAGGAAGACCATCAGCGTCGAGAAGAAGTGCACCCTGCGCGAGACCCGGTCCCAGCCGAACACCAGGACCGCCAGGAAGCCCGACTCGAGGAAGAACGCGAAGATCCCCTCCGCAGCCAGCGCCGACCCGAACACGTCGCCCACGAACCGGGAATACGCCGCCCAGTTCGTCCCAAACTGGAATTCCATCACGATGCCGGAGGCGACACCGAGCGCGAAGTTCAGCGCGAAGATCTTCGTCCAGAACCGCGCCGTCGCCTCCCAGATCGCGTGACCGGTCTTCAGCCACATCCCCTCGAAGATCACCATCAGCAGGCCGAGCCCGATGGAGAGCGGCGGAAAGATGTAATGAAACATGATCGTCCCGGCGAATTGCAGCCGGCTGAGCAGTTCAACATCCATCGCGCGGTCCTCCTCGGACGCAAAAATACGGAGTTGCAATCATACCGCAATCAGTGCTGTTACACAAGAATAAATACTGTTAAACAATATTCATTTGCGCCCGTATCCGCGGCTTGCGCCCCGATCGTCACATCCGCCCGCGCAGCATCCCGTGCCAGTACATCCTCGGCAGGCCGTAGGCCTTCAGCGCATACATGCTGTACCGCTCGCGGTTCTGATCGAACGGGAAGGACTCGCAAGGCCCCTTGGAGTAGTCGAACTCCGCCAGCACCAAGCGTCCGTACCCGGTCACCACCGGGCAGGAGGTGTACCCGTCGTAGCTCGCCAGCGCCGCCCGGCCCGACCGATCCGCGAGGATGTTCCCGACCACCGTCGGTGCCTGCTTGCGGATCGCCGCTCCGGTCTTGGATGTCGGCAGATTGCTGCAATCGCCCAGCGCAAACACGTTCTCAAACCGAGTATGGCGCAGCGAGTGCTTGTCCACATCCGCCCAGCCGTTCGCGTCCGCCAGGGCGCTCTCCTTGATGACCAGCGGCGGACCCATCGGTGGCGTGACGTGAAGCATGTCGTAGTCGATCGTGCTCTCCTCGCCCGACTCGGCCTGCCGGAAGATCGCCCGCTTCTGATCGCTCCGGATCTCCACCAGGTTCGTCTTCGGGCGCAGCTCGATCCCGCGCTTCGCGCAGAGATCCAGCAGCGTCGGGGTGTAGTGCGGGCAGCTGAAGTGCGTGCCCTTGCCGTTGCAGAAGATCACCTCGGCCTTGTCGCGCACACCGTGCTTGCGGAAGTAGTCCTCCGCCAGATACATGATCTTCTGTGGCGCACCCCCGCACTTCACCCCGGTGATCGGCTCCGTGAACACCGCCTTGCCGCCGGTGAAGGTGCGGATGGCGTCCCAGGTCGACTGCACGGTCTCGTACGAGTAATTGCTG
>CAXAVQ010000269.1:0-4087 GCA_963971985.1 uncultured bacterium | reverse complement strand
AGCAAGGGCTCGATCACCTCGGTGCAGGCCATCTACGTGCCCGCGGACGACCTGACCGACCCCGCCCCCGCCACGGCCTTCGCCCACCTCGACGCGTTCGTCGTGCTCGAGCGATCGATCGCCGAAAAGGGCATTTTCCCCGCGGTCGACCCGCTGTCCTCGACCTCCCGAATCCTCGACCCGGGCGTCATCGGCGAGCGTCACTACGGCGTCGCCTCGCGCGTCCAGGAAATCCTGCAGAAGTACAAGTCGCTGCAGGACATCATCGCCATCCTCGGCGTCGATGAACTCTCCGAAGAAGACAAGCAGACCGTCAGCCGCGCCCGCAAGATCGAGCGATTCCTGTCGCAGCCGTTCTACGTGGCCGAGGTCTTCACCGGCTTCCCCGGCATCTTCACCACGCTGGAAGACACTCTCGACTCCTTCGAGCGCCTCGTCGCCGGCGAAGGCGACGACCTGCCCGAGTCCGCCTTCATGTACGTCGGCACCCTCGACGACGCGAAGGCCAAGGCCGAGAAGATGGCCGCCACGGCCTGATTGCACAGTGAAATCCGTATGAAGACAGCCCGCCATCAGGCGGGTTTTTTCTGCGCATTGCACATTCCCACTACTGTCGCGCGGATTCTCGCACGCGAAGAAATACGCGTGTCCAATATCTAGAGTGCCCTCATGGCCAGCAACAGAATCGGCTACATCCAGAACACAACGTCGGCGCAGAAGGGTGGCTCGATGGGAGTTGTCTCCGCGACGTCGATCGGTATCGGCGGCATGATCGGTGCTGGCATATTTTCCATACTCGGTGTTGTCGGCCAACTGGCTGGTTCCGCGGCATGGTTGAGCTTCCTCGGTGCCGGTACGGTCGCCATGCTGTGTGGACACAGCTTCGCAAAACTCGGCGCGACGTTTCCATCTAGCGGAGGCCCGGTCAAGTTTCTGATTCGAGGCTTCGGCTGCAATGTCCTGTCCGGCACGCTGAACATTATTCTGTGGTTCGGCTACATCCTAGCCATGGCGTTGTACGCCAGCGCCTTTGCCAGTTACGCCGTGGCGCTGTGGCGAGGCAACGGTGAGGCGGACACAGGCAGTGCGTTGCTGCACCCGATTCTCGCGGCGTCAATCGTGCTCGTGTTCCTAGGGTTGAATCTCGCCGGAAGCGCTGTTGTCGGCAGAGCCGAAGGAGTCATTGTCGGCGCGAAGGTCGCCATTCTATTCGCCTTCGTAGCCGTGACTTTGCCCAAAGCTGATCCGGACCTGCTTTCGATGAGCAATTGGGAGCCCGCGCACGCGATCGCATTTACTTTTGGCACGACATTCCTTGCCTTCGAGGGCTTCGGCTTAATCACGAATGCCGCGGCTGACATGAAGAACCCTCGCGTCACGTTGCCGCGCGCCATCTATACCAGCATCGGCCTGACTATTCTGATCTATGTCCTTGTCGCGATCGCCACATTAGGCAGTCTTCCGATCAATCAAATTGTGGAGAAGAAGGAGTACGCATTGGCCGCTGCTGCCGAGCCATCGTTCGGCCAGGCCGGCTTTGTCGCAATTGGCATCGCCGCGCTCTTCAGCACAGCGAGCGCCATTAACGCAACGTTGTTCGGCGGTGCCAACGTGGGGTTCAACATCGCGCACGAGCGGCAACTCCCCAAGCTTCTCGATCGAGAACTTTGGCAAGGCGCTCGCGTAGGCCTGCTCGTTACCGCGGGGCTTGTGGCCGCTCTGGCGGCTCTGGTTCCGCTCGCAGCGATCGCCAATGCCGGCAGCGCTGCCTTCCTCATCGTCTACGGAGCTGTCGCAGCGGCCCACCTGCGACTGAGGCACGAGACAGGTGCCTCGGCAAAGGTGATCTGGGCGACGATTGTCAGTTGTGCGCTGACGCTCGTGCTGTTGATGGTCTACCTCGCCCGGTCTGATCTGACATCTCTGATCGGATTCGTCGGGCTGTTGGCACTCGGATGGTTGACCGAGTACCTCTATATGCGTCGGCGGGGAAGAAGCGAAGAGCCCGCCGAAGTGCGTTGACAGGTTTCCATGCTCTTGTGCGGCTCGCGCAGGGGTACCAGAATGTGCGTTGCCCGAGTCCGCCTTCATGTACGTCGGCACCCTCGACGACGCGAAGGCCAAGGTCGAGAAGATGGCCGCCACGGCCTGAACTTGCCCAGATTCACACGCTGATCGACGCCGCGTCTTGCACGCGGCGTTTTTTCTTGCCCCTCCCGCGCATGGGGTTAATCTCTCTGCTTGAGACCGGATGAATGATCCGGCAGAAGAGGAATCCCATGAGATGTTTGAAGTGCTGCACCGCGCCGACTCTGGTCGGCTTGCTCCTGTTCTCCGCGTCCGAGGCCGTCGCCGGCGGCCCGGAGACATTCTGCGTCGATACCTACGTGGGAGTGAACGCGACCTACGCCGGCGCCCGGCAGGACTTCATCGACCGGTACGAGTTCCTGACCGGCGTTGCGCCAACTGTCGAGGACTTTGAGTCCTTCGCCGGCGAACAGGAAGTCGCCGATATGCCAGGCAACCAGGGGCAGTTTGCTACCGAATACGCCGACGGCAGTGTCGCGCCGCTTCCTGTCATTCAGGCGACGATCGCCGCGCCGTCCGGCAGTCGCTGGATGAAGAATTTCGGCAACGGGCGCCCGTTCGGCTCATCGTGGGTCGTGCGCCCGAAGAACGAAGGCGAGAGCATCTACGCGTTCGCCCAGACCAACGCGCAGGGCGACTGGGTCCGCGTGCTGGGCTACAACGATGATGACGAACTGATCGTATCGATCGACGCGCCCAACAGCGGCACCGCGTTCGTCGGATTCGTCTCTCGCACACCGATCGCGAAGGTGGTCATCACGCCGCTTGGCAACGGTGACTTCGCCAACGGCATGGACGACGTCTTCGTCGAGACAACGCCGCTCCCGGATTGTGCCGACGTCACGTACGACGGCAACGTTGATCTCGCGGATCTCAACGCCGTGCTCGCTTCGTTCGGCACCGAGAACGGCTGCGGCGATGTCAACGGCGATGGGTTCGTCGACCTCGCCGATCTGAACCTGGTGCTCGCCGGGTTCAACAGCAACTGCTTCTGATCGGCAAGGCTTGGGATTAGCTCTCGATCCCGTTCTTCTCCCGCCACGCCGCCGGGTCGTCCTTTAGGCGCTGGCACATGGTCGGGATCTCGTCGATCAGCCGGTGCTTCGGCTCCCAGCCGAGGTCCTTCTTAGCCCTGCTGATATCGATTTCGTAGTGGTCGTCTGCCATGTCGATCATGAACGGCTTGATGAACGGCTCGCGCACACCCGGCAGTCGGCTCGCGTAGTTCTCCGTCGCCGCGCCGACCTCGGCGAGGTCCTCCGGCACCCGGATCGTCTTCCACTCCTCCACGCCGTGCAGCGCCTCGCCCATCGCGTCCTGGAGTTCCTGATAGGTGAACGTCTCGGGCTCTCCGATGAGATAGACCGCCCGGTTCGGCTGCGCGTCGGGCTTGTCGATGGCCCGTTCCAGCGCGTCGAGCGTGTCCTCCAGATGAACGAACGCCTGCCCGCGCTCCGGGTTCCCCGGGAGCACGTGCGATTTCAGCGACGACTCGTAGATCCGGTGCATCTGCTGCGCGAGCGTCGGTGCGCCGCAGTCCTCGGTGTACACCCCGGCGATCCGCAGGAAGGTCGTCGGGTAGTCGCCCGCGTGCTCGCGGATGACGTTCTCGGCGTCGATCTTCGACTGCGGGTATCCCCACTTTGCGCCGAGCGCCGAGTCCTCGTCGATCGGGTCGCCCGGTTCGGTCGGCTCGTGCGCGAGCATGCTCGAACTGAAGATGAATCGTCCGACCTCGAAGCCTTTCTCGTGGAGCTTGTCGAGCAGGCGACGCGACCCTTCGACGGTCACCTTGTCGTACATCGGGCTGTCTTCGCTCGAGAAGTCGACATACGCAGCGAGGTGCACGACCGCGTGGACAGACGTGCCGTACGCGAACGCGACGCGTTCCAGACTGGCGTCGACGCTCTCGTCCCTCCCGAGATCCATATCGATGCCCTCGGCCTCTCGCACCGGGACGGTGTTGCCGGCGAAGTCGAACCCGACGAACTGCAGGTCC
>CAXAVQ010000268.1:0-4096 GCA_963971985.1 uncultured bacterium | reverse complement strand
CCGCCCCCTCATCCGTCCGCTTCGCGTCCACCTTCTCCCGCGAGGGGAGAAGGACCAACACACCTCCCTTCTCCCCCGCGCGTGCCCCAACGGGTGCGCCGGGGGATTCCTCCGCCTTCCTGGTGGGACGGGCATCTTGCCCGTCCTCTTCTCCTCAACTCCACAGGAACCACCACCCATGTTCGCCACCGACAGAGACCTCTGGATCCTCGAACCCCGCCTCTTCGACGACATCGCCTTCAGCGCCCAGGCCCGCCTGAACAGCCAGCCCGCCACCGTCGGCGCCGGCTCGCTCGCGCTGAACTTCACCGGTATCGATCTGACGACCCTCGGCCTCCTGCCCGGCATGGTCATCGCGCTCGACGGCTACGGGCGCTTCGAGATCACCGAAGTCACCAGCGCGACCGCGCTCGCCGTCTCGCGCCTCCGCCACGCGCCCGATGCGCCCGTCATCCCCCTCCCCATCGCGCCGAGCACCCAGGTCAGCGCCACGGTCATCACCTTCGCGCCCCAAATCGACCTCGCACACCGCTCGCTGCTCGCCACGCTCGGCATCGAACCGGGCCAGGCGCCGGACCAATCGCCCGAGGGCAGCGTGTACGCCTCCCAGGTCCTCAACCCCGAAGCGCTCGCCCGCGCTGAGGCCCTGAGCGCCCTGCACACCATCTACTCGAGCGCCAGTGCACTGCTCCCCGCCCAGTCCGTCCACGCCGAACGCGCCGCCATGTACGCCCGGCGCGCTGCCGACCAGCGCACGCGCACCCGCGCCCACATCGATCTCGACAACGACGGCATCACCGACCTCACCCGCTGCCCATCCACCACCCGCCTCCGACGCGCCTGATCGCTCCTCCTTCTCCCCTTGAGGGAGAAGGTGGCCGCGCAGCGGTCGGATGAGGGGTCAGCGGCGCAGCCGCTGCATCGTCCTCTCCATTCCCTCGGTGGGACGGGCATCTTGCCCGTCTCCTCCCTTTCCTCCTTCCCCGGCCCTCAATCCCCCATGCTCTACCTCCACCCCACACACGTCACGCTCAACACCACCCCGCTCCCCGGCGTCGAGTCCATCGCCGTCGCGCGCAAGGCCAAAGCCGTCATCACCGACTTCACAGACGACGGCCCGCACCCCACCTTCGCCGATGCCCCCGAGCGCCTTACTACGCTCACCATCAAACGCCATATCCCCGAACCCGACGACGCGTTTGCCGCCATCGCGCTCGGCGACCAACTCGACCTCGCCTTCCGCGCCGCGCGCACGCCCGATGCGCCCCACGCCCTGCGCATCAGCGCCCGCATCGTGATCACCGGCGCCGAGTCATCGGTCGCCGGTCAGCGCGCCTGCGCCCAGGCCATCACCGCCGTCGCCGTCTCGACCGATGGCGGTGCCGAACCGCTCACCGTCGAACCCGTCTCCACCCTGCCCGCCGGAGCCAACTGATCATGGCCTCGTTCCACACCTTCAACTTCGACACCCTCGGCCCGCACCGCCTCACCATCGGCGGCCTCGGTCGCGCCTGGGAGTGGCCCTTCGGCAACTCCGGCCTGCCCTTCACCGACGACCTCGGCCCGCGCGAACTCGTCATCACCCAGACCGGTCGCCTCGTCGCCTCCAGCGAGCCCGCGCTGTGGACCACCATCAACGCCCTCAAGGCCGCCGCCGAACTCCCGCGCAACGCCACCCTCATCGGCCCCGCCGGCCAGGCCTGGTCCGACATGACTCTCATGCGCTTCACCCCACAAGGCCCCATCGACCGGGGACGCACCTTCTCGCTCGCCTACACCCTGCTCTACATCCGCATCAACGACTAAGTCGCTTCCGGGTGGCATGGCCGCCCTCTTCAGGCGGCTATGCGGATCGCTCATCACATCACATCCCTCAACTGAAAGCCCAACCCATGCTCGAACCCGACTCCCTCGTCCAGTTCACCTCCCTCGGCAGCGCCGGCCTCATCGCCACCATCTGGTTCATCGAGCGCCGCCACTCCGAAGTCCGCGACAAGCAGCTCACCGAGTCGCACCAGCGCATCCTCGAACAGCGCACGCACGTCGACGCCCTCATGGAAGTCGTCCGCGAAAACACCCGCGCCATCACCGCCCTCGAAGCCAGCCAGCGCACCCTCGCCGACAAACTCACCCCCGCACCCATCCCGCGTGCCATGGCCGCCCCTTGAGGCGGCTACTATGCGCTTTCCTCTACACCTCCTCGGTGGGACGGGCATCTTGCCCGTCTCTCCCTTGTCTTCTCCTCCTTCTCCCCCAACAGATAACCAGGCGGGAGAAGGTGGCCGCGCAGCGGTCGGATGAGGGGTCAGCGACGAAGTCGCTGCCAGAGGAACACCTAGCTCGTTGGGCCGTATAGAGGGACACGATGACACGAGGTTCAAACAAGAGACGCCGCGCCATACTTCGCTTTGTTGCCTGGTCTGCGGCGGCAGTCACTCTGGCGATCGCAATCGCCATCGTCGTGCCGGTTCTCGCGTACGAACTCCGTGATCGTTCGAAGATCAGTCCGTTCGACACCGTTGCACACGCGCAGTCACTCATCGATGCGCGGATAACTCCGGGTATGTCGGTCCACGAAGCCGTCAGTGCGGTTCGGGATCTCGGATTCGACTGTTCGGGCGAACGCTATGAGCTACTCCCAGAGTTTGAGAAGGATCCAATACCCGAAGGCGCGGTCGCGGGGGTTGGTGCCATCATGCATGGCCGCCGGTGGTTTGCGATTGTCCATCCCTCGATGTCGGTCCGGGTCTTCCTCGACGAGTCCGACAAAGTCGTCGAGGCGCGGGCCAGGGTGTACTACACCGGCATGTAACTACTCCCTTTTCCCCCCTTCCCGTAAACTCCCACCATGCGAACCACCACCCCAGCCCTCGCCGTCTGCCTCGCCGTCGCCGTCACCACGCTCACGGCCTGCTCCGGCGGCCCGGCCATCAAGGGCCTCGACCCCGACCCGGTCCTCTCCACCGCCACCGTCCCCGCCGGCAGCTTCGCCGAACCCGGCACCGCGCGGACCTCGTCGGGCGCCGTCATCCGCTACGTCAACCCCTTCGCGCCCGAGACCCTGCGCATCCACCCGCTCACGCGCTTCATCACCGACCCCGTCGAGGGCGACCCGCGCATCGACGCTCACTTCGAACTCTTCGACGCCAACCAAGACCCCGTCAAAGCCCTCGGCCTCGTCTCCTTCCAGCTCTATCGCGACGACGCCACCTCCGGCTCGCCCATCCAGCTCGAACGCTGGCAGGTCGACCTCACCGACCCGGCAGCCAACGCCGAACCCTACGACCGCGTCACACGCACCTACCGCCTCTCCCTCCGCGGCGTCCCCGAATCCATAACCCAATCCACCCGCCTCCTCCTCCTCGCCCAGTTCACGACCCCCGAAGGCCGAACCCTTTCCGCGACGCACCGGTTCTGAACCTCCTTCTCCCCTTGAGGGAGAAGGTGGTCGCGCGAGCGACCGGATGAGGGGTCAGCGGCGCAGCCGCTGCTCTGACACGGGCAACGCCCACAAAACAAGAGCCCGGGGCGCGAGCCCCGGGTACCCGGCAAACAGAACGAGCGTGCCACCCCGAGCCCACCATGGCAAAACGAACCAACGCCTCACCCCAATCGGATCCACGCCATGAAGCCGCGCACCATTATCCGCACCGTTCTGTTCCTCCTGCTCGTCGCGTGCCTCGTCGGCACCGCGTATGTCTTTCGCCCGGGCTGGTTCGACTGGAGGAGTGAGCACGTCGAGCCCGTCCGGGACATCGAGCGCAGCGCCTCGCGCGGCCCGCAGTACGGACGAGCTGTCGCGATCGAAGGGGACTTTGCCGCCATCGGCGTCCCGTTCTTCTGCGGCCACGTGATCGATGGGGGAGCGGTTGACATCCGCAAACGCGAAGGCAACCAGTGGAACGCCTACGCCACACTCCGCGCCAGCGACGAGCGAGTCGGCCTGACCTTTGGTGTCGGCTTGGACATGACCGAGCGTTTCATCGCTGCCGTCGCATGGGGATTCGCGGACGATGACTCCGAGTCGATCTACATTTTTAGGCGGGAAGGTGAGCCCAAGTCGCCAACGTGGATAGAAGAAGCGATCCTCCGTCCG
>CAXAVQ010000267.1:0-4106 GCA_963971985.1 uncultured bacterium | reverse complement strand
CCGAGCCGTCGAAGCACAGGGGCAGGGCGTACTGCGAGATCTGGTAGCCCTTGGGCAGGTCCGGGTAAAAGTAGCTCTTGCGGTCCCAGCGCGTGACCTCGGCGATGGAGCAGCCGAGCGCGAGGCCGACGCGGATGGACAGTTCGATCGCGCGCTCGTTGAGCACGGGCAGCGCGCCGGGAAGGGCGAGCACGACGGGGTCGATCAGCGTGTTCGGCGCGGCCCCCTCGAACTCGGCGCTGGCGGGGTTGCCGGCGCGGGTGAACATCTTGGTGCGCGTGTCGAGCTCGACGTGGACCTCGAGGCCGACCTTGGTGGCGCGAGCTCGGTCTTCGGGTGGCCAGGGCATGGGGGGATGGTAGGGGATTCGGCAGGGTTATCGGCGTTCGGGGGTCCGGGGAACCGAGCGGCGGGGGGACGCGTATCGTGTGGCTCAGAGGAGAGGATGTCCATGACGAAACAGGTTACGAGTTGTGCGTTGGTTGCAGGCTGCGCTTTGGTGCTAGCCTGTGCGCCCGGTGCGTCGGCCGATGCGATTGACCAGATCAGCGGGGCAGACCTGTTTGACCCGATTCCGTCTTGGGAGCGATGGGAAGGTGGGTTGCCTCCCGCGGCGACCGTTACCGGGCAGATCTTCTTCGATATCTTCCATGTGAGCCATCTCACGCGCGTGCACGCGGTTGAGGCCGCGGTGGACTTTGCTCCGTCCGGAGCCGAGTCGCTCCTTAACACGCGCGGAGTGATTGTGCATCTCGACGGTCCGAATGCGTTTGAGCCCCGTGCGGGTTGGGGCAATACCTCGCTTCCTGGTGCCCCAAACTCCGGCATCATCGACGACGGGGTCGCACCCGGCATCGATCTTTACCGGCGGGAGTTTGCGACACCCTTCGGGCTTGCGCCGGGGACTTATGCCCTCGCGGTTTTTGGGTTCGAAAATGACGGCATCGCAAAGTTTTCCGATGTTGACCCGGCCGAGTTCAAAGTGTTCCAAAGTTCAGTCGGCGACGAAGAAGGGTTCGTCTATCCGGCGGACGGGCTCTGGTGGTATCCGCCCTACCAGTATGGCTTCGACTTCGGCAACTACGACATCCAGTTCGTGAACGCGGCGTACCGGTTGGAGGCCTCGATCATCCCGGCGCCGGGCGTGCTGGCGCTTGGGCTTACGGTCGCGGCGTGTGCGGGGAGGCGGCGAAGGTAAAGAGCAGACGATGGTCTGCCTCCCTCTCCCCTTGCGGGAGAGGGCCGGGGTGAGGGGTTTCGCACCGGAGGTGCGAGTGTCTTGCTGGAAGGTTCGGACCGCCCCCTCATCCGGTCACACGCTGAATCCGCATGTGACCACCTTCTCCCGCGAGGGGAGAAGGAGGGGCACGCTCGCGTGGTCTTCGCTTCGCTCAGGCCACGCCACCCCAGTCGGTCCGCGATCCGGCCCCTCGCGCGTCGCTACAATCGGCCCATGCCCAGACGAGTCGTTGTTACCGGGATCGGAGCCGTTACCCCGTTTGGCGTGGGGATGGATGCGCTGTGGGAGGGGTTGTGCTCCGGGAAGTCGGCTCTGGGGCCGATCGAGGCGTTCGATGCGACGGGGTTCCGCTCGTCGCTGGGGGCTGAGGTCAAGGACTTCAAGGGGCGGGATTTCGTGCCCAAGACCTACCGGAAGGCGGTCAAGGTCATGGCGCGGGATACGGAGCTGGCGGTGGGCGCGGCTCAGTGCGCGACCGAGGATGCCGGGCTGGTGACGCAGGGGAGCCCGGCCCACACCGACGACGGGGCTGAGGTGACGTATGCCCCGGATCGGGTGGGGTGCCAGATCGGGGCGGGGCTGATCGCGGCGGAGGTGCCCGAGCTGGCGATGGCGATGGCGACGGCGACCGAGGACGGCGAGTTCAGTTACGCGCGCTGGGGGGCCGACGAGGAGACCGGCGCGGGGATGGACAACCTGACGCCGCTGTGGATGCTCAAGTACCTGCCGAACATGCTCGCGTGCCACGTGACGATCATCCACGATGCGCAGGGGCCTTCGAACACGATTACCTGCTGCGAGGCGTCGGGGCCACTGAGCATCGGCGAGTCGCTGCGCGTGATCGAGCGGGGCGATGCGGACGCGTGTTTCTCCGGCGGGGTGGAGTCGAAACTGAACCCGATGGGGCTGCTGCGTCTGGACCTGACCGGCGTCTTAGCGCACACGAAGCCGGGCGATGAGGCGTGGACGCTGGTGCGCCCGTACGACGAGGGCGCGACGGGGACGCTGGTCGGCGAGGGCGGCGGGATCCTGATCGTGGAGGGGGCCGAGGCGGCGAAGTCGCGCGGGGCGCGCGCCATCTGCGCGATCGAGGGCTTCGGCGCGGGGCACACGCCGGCGAGCACCGACCCGGAGCGGCGCGCGGTCGGGCTGGAGGTCGCCATCGAGGCGGCGCTCAAGGAAGCGGAGATCGGTCCGGAGAAGATCGATGCGATCGTGCCGCAGGGCGCGGGGCATCGGCACGCGGACGCGACGGAGGAAGCGGCGCTGCGGCGCGTGTTCGGCGAGCGACTGCGGGATATCCCGTTGGTGACGGTGGCCCCCCAGATCGGGACGCTGGCGGCGGGTGCGGGCGCGATCGGCGTGTGCGTCGGGGCGAAGTGCCTTCAGCAGCAGAAACTGCCGGCGCGATTGCACGCGGGAACGCCCGTGGACGGTCTGGACGCGGGTGCAGCGGAGGCGCGCGATGCGGATCTCAAGTACGTGCTGGTGTGCACGGGTGCGATCGGCGGCCAGAACGCCGCGATCGTGCTGAAACGCAGCGCCGGCTGATCGCCGGGGCTCCCCCGGTTCCGGTATGGTGTAGGACTACTGCATGACGCTCCGATCGCGTCGAATTCTCTCCGTTCGAGTCAAGAGGAACTGCATGACCAGCCATGACGCCCGACGACGACCGACCCTGCGGAACGACGAACTGGACCCGGCGCTCACCGAGGTGAGCCGCAAGGTCATCGGCTGCGCGATTGATATCCACAAGGCCCTCGGGCCGGGCTTTGATGCCTCGGTGTACGAGCGGGCCCTGTCGATCGAACTGAAAGAGTGCGGCGTGGACCACGACCTGCACTACAGCTTCCCGATCCACTACGGCGGGCAGGACATCGGGCACCACTCGGTGAGTCTGTTCGTGGATGAGCGATTCGTGGTGCAGGTGATGGCCAGCGACTGCGAGGTCTCGGGCTACGACCGGACGGTGCTGCGTTCGCAGCTGCGAGCGGCGGACCTGGAGCTGGGGCTGATCATCAACTTCTCGCGTCGGCGTCTGAAGGACGGCGGGCTGGTGCGGGTTCTGAACCCGGACAAGCTGGAGGCGCTGCGCGGCGACGAGGACGAGGACTACGAGGACGAGCATTGAACGCACAGGGCGTCTCCAACGTGGGCCAGCAGCGCCGGGTGGTGATCACCGGCATGGGGTGGGTGACGCCCCTGGGCTTTGACGTCGATTCGGTCTGGACGAAGCTGCTGTCAGGCGCGAGCGCGATCGGGCCGGTAACGCACTTCCCCGCCGAGACCTTTCGGACGAACTTCGCGGCGGAGGTGAAGGGCTTCGACCTGGCGAACTTCTTCGCCGAGCCGGAGCCGTATCGGCATGTGCAGCGGAACAGCGCGTACGCGCTCGCGGCGGCGGCGATGGCGTGGAAACAGGCCGGCCTGGGCGACGCCGGCAAGCCGGGGCAGATCAACGCGGGGTTCACGAAGGAAGCCGGGTTTGATGAGCGCCGGGTGGGGATTTATCTCGGCGCGGGCGAGGGCATCCTGAACTTCGACGGGTACGCCAAGGCGAACCTGGAGGCGTGGGACGCGGACTCACGCTCGGTGGACTTCAAGCGCTGGGCGGAGCGGGCGTATGAGGAGTTCACAGCGCACGGCGAGATGGAGCAGGAGCCGAACATGCCGGTGACGCACCTGGCCGAGGCGTTTGGCGCGTGCGGTCCGGCGTTCAACTGCATGACGGCGTGCGCGGCATCGACGCAATCGGTCGGCGAGGCGTTCGAGATCCTGTCGCGCGGCGATGCGGACATGATGCTGGCGGGCGGCACGCACTCGATGATCCACCCGCTGGGCATGACCGGGTTCATCCGGCTGACGG
>CAXAVQ010000266.1:0-4116 GCA_963971985.1 uncultured bacterium | reverse complement strand
GCTGTGGCAGGGCGGCGTGCCGTTTCTGGACCCGATGAACATCCACGCCGCGTGGTGGTTCACCGCCCTGCCCCTGGCGCTCCTGACCTCGATGGCCTACAAGGCGGTCAAGCAGCGGGACATGTCCACCTACTGGCGGAGCGTGAGCGTGATGACCGCCTCGATCCTCGTGGGCATGGTCGGCTTCGCGTTCGGGCTGCACGCGCTGGTCGAATGGATCATCCCTGCGCTGCGCGGCTGAACGCGATTTTTCGAGCCCAAATGCCGGTTTCGTCGATGCTTCCGAGGTGAGTGCGCCCAAACCGCAATCCCGACCGGCTGCCCGTCGAAGGGGCGGCCTGTTTCGCATCGACGCCGGCTGGCTGTTCCTGCTGAGCGGTCTGGCGATCATGTGCGCCGCGGTGCTCATCCCCGCCCACGACGACCTGGCCATGGCCCGCTACGAGCGCGACCGGGCCCGGGCGATCGAGAGCTGGCACGCCGAGCGGGTGGAGAACTACGCCGAGTACCTCGACGCGCTGCGCGAGGGCGACGAGACGCTGGTGCTGTCGCTGGCGGCGATGCAGCTCAACATGATCCCGGCGGGGACGCGCCCGCTGGTGACGAGCGTGAGGCCCCAGGCGACGAGCGCTTCGGTGTTCCCGGAATTGGAACCGGCGTTCGAGCGCCCCGTGGCCCCGGAGTTCTACGACTCGCGTCTGCGGCGCTGGGCGACGGACAGCCGGCACCGGCTGTGGATGATCGCGGGCGGGGCGATGCTGGTGCTGTTCGGGCTCTTACCGCCGTCGAGGGGGCGGGGTTAGAAGCCCACCGGAACGATGGTCGGGACGACGTCCAGACAGTACTTATCGTTGTTCAACGTGTTGCTCATCGATGCCTGAGCCGATCGTGAGGGCCGCCACGCGTGGAACGCTTCGGGGAGGGGGGACCGCACCGTCGGCTTCATCGCCGCCTGAGCGGTCTCGGCGATGGCCTTCATGACGAGCGTACGGCAGGCGCTCTTGAGTCGGCTGTAGTGCATCTGGTGCCTCGACTTGAGCGACTCCTCGTTCATCCGCTCGGCCCACGCGTCCTTGTTGTCCTGAAACTCCTTGAGATCCCGGACCGCTCGTTCGAGCATGCTGAGATCCGAGTCCCAGAATTGGATCACGTAGGATTTGGCCTCGATCATCTCGCCATCTGTCAGCGGGCGTGCTGAGGCGAGGAACGCCGGGTTCTTGGCGACTTCGTTCAGATCGGCCATGCCGATCTCGAAGAAGCGGTCGAAGAGTTCGCGATCGGTCTGTTCGAGGTCGAGCGGTGCGAACAAATCGTGCAGGCG
Organism: uncultured bacterium; assembly: GCA_963971985.1. Taxonomy (GTDB): domain Bacteria; phylum Planctomycetota; class Phycisphaerae; order Phycisphaerales; family UBA1924; genus JANSXG01. The sequence goes on along the minus strand of CAXAVQ010000266.1, from coordinate 2,795 downwards.
ATCGCGACGGATCTGGGCGAGCGTTTCGATCTGGGCGGCGCGCTTGGTGAGCAGTGACTGCATCGCGGTCGCGTCGAGCGATTCGAGGTTTGTCAGATCGGTCATCACGGTGTGGACGACCAGTCGAGGACGATCTACCTCGTCCCATCGCCAACGTGGGAGGACCGTGTTGAAGTATGCGACCAGGTAGTCGCGCTTCGCGTCATCGGCCTCGATCGACATCGTGACGCGCCGGAATTCGTCGAGTTCGAGCAGTTCGCCGAGCAGCGACTCGACCGGGTTGGAATACCCGGACGGGAGATACGCCGCGGCGGCCGAACCGGCTGCGGAGGCGAACCAGTCCGGATGCGTACTCAGAAGCGTATGAGGGTCGAGGACGCGGCCCGAGCCGAGCTTCGCTTTGATCGCTGAGACCAGCGGGCTGCCGACTCTCGGGATACCGAGTTGCTGCTCCGTGTTCGCGATCGTGTATCCGGCGTAGAACAGTGGTTTTCCATCCTGAAACCCTGGGCTGTTCACGGAAACCGGGCCATAGGACTCGATGTCACCGAAATGCGAGAACCGGTCGGTCAGCCGGGAGAACTCATCCCACTCGGCCCGGGTTTCGATGACGCGAACGCCCGCGCGTCGTCCGGGCTGGATACTCAAATTGATCATCTGCGCCGCCGATATCGCGATCTGCTCTGCTCTTTCCGTCAGGATCAGATGAAGTTGTGCCGGGTCATCCGAAGCGAAACGCAGCGTCGAGTCGAGACTGTGCAGTGTCATGCCGCGGAACCGCTCCTGCGCGCTCGAACGGATTCCGTCCTTGAACTGAAGCGCGTATGGCTGGTAGGCCAGAGCGCAGGCAGGATTCCGGAAGATCCGTGTCGCTTCCTCGTAGGTCCGCTCAAACGTCCGACGCACGGCGCTGGCAGTCGCATCGCGTATCTCATTCTGCTCGGCCCACTTCGTGAACTCCTGCAGGTATGCGGAGACCGATTCGTTGTAGAGCGACCACGCGGCTTCCTCGATCTCGGCCACCTGCTGATCGCTGAGCGTTATCAGGTAGCCGAGGTCGGTCATCACGGTGAAAACGAACTGACGGTTGGCTGCCTCCTCCTCGTCGGTGCCGGGCCCATCGCCCAGCGCGTTCAGATCGGTGTACTCGCTCATTTCCCTACGCACGATGTCCTGGCAGTGCTCGACCTCGAGCATGTGCTTCAGGTACGCCTCGAAGTGGGGCAACTTCGTGTTGCTCAGCGACAGTGACCAGTCATGGAACTGCGGCATGGCGAGCAGCGACGCAAGACGACGGTGCGGGGCGAACGAGGGGTCGGCCGGGAGGGATTCGATGATGGACTGGCCCAGCGGGGTCTCGATCCACTCCTCGACGGCCTCCAGATCAGACGCGGTCACTTCCGCCTCAACCTCCTTCGTAGGCTCAACCGGCTCGGCGCGAACGGGTATCGCGAACAGGGCGGTGCCGGCGAGGGCGGTCAGGAGGAGTGGTGCGGCGGGGCTTCTGCGGATCATGGGGGTCTCTCTTCCGGGAAAGGGGGAACCCGGATTGCACCAGAACAGGGCGGGCGAAGCAAGCACAATCCTGGATGCGACTCATTCCGGGCGCGGCACCGGCTGGTAACGCAGGAGCAGGCGGACCTCGGGCTCGTTGATCAGGCGCAACGATCCCGTCGCGATGATTCGGCTGCTCGGGCGCCAATGGCTGATGCGTGTGTCGTCGATCGGGCCGAGGGCGATGGGGCGTCCGGGGCGGGGGTCGTCTTCGGAGACCTCGGTGGTCCAGCCGATGCGGTTGAGGTAGCCGATGGCGACCTGTCGCTGGAGCGTGGCGGCGGAGACCTTGAGCAGGCGCTCGAGGGCTTCGGGGGCGTCGGCGAGTCGCGGGTGGTGCTGATCGATCTGTTCGGCCACATCCCCGAGCTGCGCGTTGCGATAGGCGAGCATCGACGCGAAGTCCTCGGTTTCCGAGGGTCGGTCGCAGGCCGCGCAGGCGGGGTTGGTCAGCCACCGCTTGCTGGCGACGACGCGCTGCTCGAAGGCCTTCAGGACGGATTCGATGGTGTCCTCGGGCAGTGCGCGTTCAGCGAGCACGCGCCGGAGTTCGGCGCGGACGGGGTTGAGCAGCAGGTCGAACTGTCGCTCGCGCTCGCGGCGCCAGAGGGAGATGTCGTCCTCGGGGATGAGGCGCAGGCGCGCGAGGTCGTTCATGATCGTGTGGGCGAAGCGGTCTTCCTCGAACTGTCCGTGCAAGAAGAATTGGTTCCGCACGAAGTACTGATCGATTTGCCACGCAAAGTAGTCAGTGAAGTACGCTCGGTTTGTTTCGGGCAGTTCAGCGAGGATCTCTTTGAAAGCCGGTTCTGTGCGTAGTTCCGCGATCAGGGTCAGCAGACTCTGGGTGTGTACATCGGCCTCAAGGCGATCAAAGAAATCGACACCGAAGGTCTGGGTGACCCAGGTGGGGAGTTCGACCGCGTTCTCTGGATCGGCGGCTTCACGCACGGCGGCCCGCAGCAATCGCAGGGCTTCGCTGCCGCGGAGTGCCTCGTTTTCTTCCGCGTAGCGAAGAGCAGTCCTGCCCGCATCGTCGCGAAAAACGGGGTCAAAGTGGTGGTACCGCACCGCGTCGCTGATCGGGTGGATCTCACCAATGATGAGCGCGTGCAGATTGTCGGGAGTACCGTTCATCGCCGCGTAGAAGACGGCGGTCCTGTTGTAGCCGCAGCATGTGGACATGCGCTCGGAAATATTGCGTGCGTTCAGGTCTGCGCCATGATCGAGGAGCCATCGGA
>CAXAVQ010000265.1:0-4126 GCA_963971985.1 uncultured bacterium | reverse complement strand
GCGACGGTGAGATCATCTTCGCCGAGACCTTCGGCGCGGCGAGCCTGCGCTACGAGATCCCGTTCGAGGCGGACACGCGGACCAACATCGGCTCGACCTCGAAGCAGTTCACGGCCTTTGCGATCGCGCTGCTGGACAAGCGCGGCGAGCTGTCGCTGGACGATGACGTGCGCAAGCACATTCCCGAGCTGCCGGACTTTGGCGAGACCGTGACGCTGCGCCACCTGCTGACGCACACGAGCGGGTATCGCGAGTTTCTGAACGCGCTGTTCATGTCGGGGCGACGGCTGGACCTCGGCGATGCGATCGAGCGGAGTGAGCTGATCGAAGTCGTGCAGCGCCAGCCGGCTCTGCAGAACAATCCGGGCGCGGAGTGGAACTACAACAACACGGGGTACGGGCTGCTGACCGTGGTGGTCGAGCGCGTGACGGGGCAAGGCTTCCCGGATTGGATGGAGGAGAACGTGTTCCGCCCGCTGGGGATGGACGACACGCTCGTGCGACGGGACCGAATGTCGATCGTTCCGAACAGCGCACAGGGGTACACGATGGCGGAGAACGGCGGGTATGCCGAGGCAGCGGATCTTGGCGGCTCGATGGGCGCGGGCGGTATCTACACGACGGTGGGTGACCTGGCCAAATGGATGGACAATCTGGGCTCGGGCCAGCACGGCGGAAAGGACGTCATCGCGAAGATGACCACGCCTTATGAGCTGACCAGCGGTTCCTCCACCGGCTACGGGTTTGGCCTGTTCATCGATGAGCAGGGCGGCCTGAAGCGGATCCAGCACGGCGGGGCGGATACGGCACACCGGTCGCACTTCATGTACTTCCCCGAACTGGACGCGGGTGTGATCGCGCAGAGCAATAACGCCGAGTTCGACGGAAGCATCGCGGCGAGGACCGCTGATGCGTTCTTCGAAGAGGAGATGCAAGCGGCCAACGACGCCGAGACGGAGCCGGAGCGCGCGCCGGAGGAAGAGGACGCGACGGAGGCGTTCGACCCGGCGGCGTTTGAGCCGGAGACCTTCGATGCCTTTATCGGGCGGTACGAGATGGAGGAGGTTCCCGGCTTCGTGCTCGAGTTCACGCGCGAAGGCGAGCAGTATTACCTGCAGGCGACGAACCAGCCCAAGATTGAGATCTTCCCGATCGCTTCCAACGCGTTCGATCTGCGCGTGGTCGAGGCCAGTGTGGTGTTCCACGAGAACGAGGACGGTGAGGTCGAGACCCTGACGCTGAATCAGAATGGGGCGCACCCGGCGAAACGCCTGGCTGATGAGCCGTGGAGCCCGAGTGCCGAGGAATTGGCGGCGTATACGGGCCGGTACTTCAGCGAGGAGCTGGTGACGTTCTATGACATCGTCGTCGAGAGCGGCAACCTGGTCCTCAAGCACAGGCGGTTGGAGCCTATCGCCCTGACGGCGAGCAAGCCGGACCGGTTCACCGGCGAGATGCCGGTAGCGCTGTGCGAGTTCGAGCGGAACGAGTCGGGCCAGGTGGTCGCGCTGCTGGCGTCCAACGGACGCACGCGTGACGTGCGGTTCGAGAAGGTCGAGTAGGCCGGGGACTGGCATGTGCCGCGTTCTGCCGGGGAACCGGAAGGCGCTCAGAGCTCGATGGTCGCGAGCGTGACGTCGTCGCTGTAGTGCGTCGACGCGGCGTGCTCGCTGAGCATCTCGATGATCGCGGTTTCGAGTTTCGATGTCGGAGTCCCGCTCAAGAGTTCGCTGAGTCGCCGGCGACCGAGTTCATCACCTTCGGGGCTCTGCTGCTCGATGACCCCGTCGCTGCACAGCAGGATGCAGCTGCCCGGGCGGGCCTCGAACTCAGCGATCTCGTACGACGTGTCGGCGAGCACACCGACCGGGAGACCTCCGGCGTCGGTGAGGTTGGTCACCTCGCCGTCGCATATGCGGAACGCGTAGCCGTGCCCGGCGTCGGCGTATCGCACGAACCGGGTCTGCGGATCGAACTGTCCGATCCACAGGGTGACGAACTCGCTGGGGGCGGACACCTGAGCCATGTATGCGTTCAGGCGAGGCATGAGTTCGTTGATGTCGAGGTCCTGATCGATCAGGGACGCGATGTACGCTTGGGTCGCCGCCATGAGCATGGCTGCGGCCGGCCCTTTGCCCGACACGTCTCCGAGGAAGAAGTAGCGTGTGCCCGAGGGTGCGACGCGGAATCCGACCAGGTCGCCGGCGACGCCGCGGCCGGGGATCGACAGCATGCTGGCGAGGCCGTCGGCTCGGGCCTGGGCGGTTCTTCCGAGGAGGCGGGTCTGGACTTCGCGCGCGAACTCGATGTCGCGTCGGAACTGCGTCTGGCGCACCGCGAGGTCTTCGCGCTGTCGGTCGGAGAGAAGCAACCCGGCGAACTGGACCATCGCGTCGACGAGCATCGCGGCTTCGGGGTCCGGGCCGGACCGCTCGCTGGCGCTGGTGGCAAGGTAGAGCTGCCAGGCCGGTTCTTCACCGATGTGCACGGTCGCTGCGATGGCGTCGTGCGTGCGCGAGCCGATGATGCTGTGGCTGGTGCGCAGGTCCGGCTCAGCCAGCAGCGACGCGGTGCCCGACTGGGCGGCACGCAGCAGCGATGCGCTCACGGTCGCGCCGTCCGGGCGGTTGCGATCGGTGATGATCGACCGTTCTGCTCCGTCTTCACCGGCGTATTCGAGCACGGCGCCCCACTCGAAGCCGGTCATCGTCAGCAGCTGCGCGAGGACCGAGTCGGCGAGTTCCTCGACGGACGCGGCGCGGCGCATCTCCCCAGCGCTCTCGAAGAGCATTCGCAGACGGCTGGCCGGGACGGGGCGGGGATCGAGGTCGCGACCGGTCACGGAGATGGTCGAGTGACGGCGCGTCTCGTTCTCGCTCAGCATGAGCGTGGCGGTCGGCGATCGTTTCCCGACACCCAGCACGAACGGGCCGATACCGATGCGATCTCCATCGCGGATCGGCACGGGCTGGTCGGCATCCACGGCGACGCCGTTGAGAAGGGTGCCGTGGCTGGAACGATCACGCAGCATCCAACCGCCGGGCGTCGGGACGAACAACGCGTGCCGGCGTGAGACGCGCGGGTTGTCGAGACGGATATCGGTCTGCTCGGACCTGCCGCAGACTGACTCCTGACGAAGCGTCCATGTTTCACCGACGCGAGCGGGCCCCTGTAGCAGCGACAGCCGTAAGTCCTCGCCGGTCTGTGGTGAATGGGTCCGCACGGGAGGAGTGTACCGGTTGTGGCATGGGGAATAGGGGGATGACCTGCCTACCCATTCCCCCCAAAAGCTCCGGAAGGGGGTTGTCCGGTCGAGGTTTCGGGGCCATGGTTCAGTGTTGCCCCTTGTGCGGGCTCCTGCGCTGCGGCTCCGGTTCAGAAGCCCAGCGCCCTTTGAGAGAACATGATCGGAGAGAGATATGAAGGTTGACCTTGGGTGGGGCGTTCGTGCTGCGAGCGCTGTTCTGGCCGGTCTGGTCGCGTGCTCGCTGGCGTCCGCCGGCTCGTTCACCTACGACGAAGCGGTCGATGGCGATCTGTCGGACGACTGGCTCGCCCCGACGCTGTTCCCGGCGTTCGGGGTCGGGCAGAGCGTCGTGACGATGAGCGTGGTGAACTCCGACGATGCGGAACTGGGCGACCGCGATTATTTCACGATCACGATCCCCGAAGGGTTCGAGTTACTCTCGCTGGATCTTCTGGCGCTCGACGCGGGTGGCGGTGACAATGTGGCTTTCCTTGGCGTTCAGGAGGGCGATCAAGTCACCGTTGATCCGAACTTCCCGAACCCTGAGCCGCTGCTCGGCTGGATCCTGACGCAGCAGTCCAATGTCGGGACCGATATCCAGGAGCTTCTCGTCGGCACGGAGAATGCGCCGCTGGGTCCCGGCCAGTACTCGTTCTGGGTGCAACAGACAGGTCAGGATCTGACCACGCTCTCGCTCGGGTTCGAAGTTGGAATCATCCCATCGCCCGGTGCGCTCGGTCTCTGCGGACTCGCGATGTTCGGCGCGATGCGTCGTCGTCGTTGAGACCGATCCGACTCGTTCCAAAACGCAGCGAGGCCGCCCGCAGGCGGCCTCGATTGCTTTTTGCGTTGTGTGTTTCTGAGTGGGGTGGCCCGCTC
>CAXAVQ010000264.1:0-4138 GCA_963971985.1 uncultured bacterium | reverse complement strand
TCCGCGAGGACTTTCGGGGTGTGGTTGGCGAAGCGGTCCGCACAGGAAAACGGGGCGCAGAATCGGCGGCCGAAAGCGTCAAGGCCTCTGCACATCACGCCGCCGAACGCAGTGCAGAACTCGGGCGAGATGCCGCGCACAAGGCCGAAGACGCGGTCGCGGAGCACCCGTTCGCGAGCGTTGCTGCCGCATTTGCTGGCGGCGCTCTCCTCGGGGTTCTTCTCGGCCGTCGCCACTGATCGCGCGAGAACCACGAGCACTCGGCCCGGTTCGGTAAAAGTCGGTTTGGTATCGATGCTTCAAAGTGCGCTTCGCTACGAAACGCAGGCCGCGACGGAGAACGCCAAGCGCGTTGGCTACCAGACGGTCGCCCTGCTGGCTTTCGCCGGTATTGTTCTAGCGCTGGTGGGACTTGCGCTCGGGCTCGGCTCAGAGATCGGATTGGGTGCTGGCTACGCGGTGTCAGGCGCTACTGCGCTGATCCTCGCGGCGATCGCTTGGCCCACGTTTAATGCTCTTCTAAAGCGCAGTTTTGATCGCCCGACGTAAAGGGCGCAATCCAACACGGGAAGTACCAATGCAACAGCCCCGGCGAGCAGTGCTTGCCGGGGCTGTTGTCTCCCTCTCATCCTCTGTGTCAGAGGCAATCGCGACGCGATCGGAATGCGCGATCAGCGATCCAACTGCCAAACAGGATGGCGCTGCGGAATAACTCCGGACTGAACGGCGCGTGAAAATCGGTTCACAAAAAAACAGCCGACATTTGCCGGCTGTGTACCAAATGCGACATGTCAGTTGGCGTCAGCGCCGACGCCGGACACCGAGGAGGCCCATACCCGCCAGAGCGAGTCCGGCAGCGCCGGGGAGCGGCACCACGACGGTCTGCATCGTGATGCTCGCGAGCGGAAACGGGACGCCGCGATCAAACACGCTCAGCGTGAAGTCGTACGTGCCGATCGCGTTCGGGTCGAAGCCGAGGTAACCGAACGCCACGTTCTGCGATCCCTGAAGCAGCGAGCCGAGGCTGCCGTCGGTTCCGAAATCAAGAACCACGGGGCCAGATGCGTCGTTGTCGAAATCGATCGTCAGGACCACTTGGGTGTCCGCGAGCGTGCGGCTGCCGAGGTCGACGCTGAAATCGAAGTTCCACCACGCGTTGGTGGACAGCGTCGGATCGCTACCGCTCACCGGCGAAAAGCCAGGCTGCACGGTGTATGTGTTGTCGTTGATACCGACGTTGCCGATGCCGAAGAACCGTTCCTTCGACTTCAGGCCCAGCTCGATCGTGTTGCCGCCCTGCTCCGCGAGACGGGTGATGGCGAAGTGCTCGTTGCTGTTGCCGCTGCCGGGGAAGAACTCGGTGTCGAGCGTGTCGTTGAACGTCGTGACCGGGCTGGCCAGGGTCATCGGTGCGATGAGCGCAACGGCCGTAGCGCTCAGAAGGGCGTATCGCGGATTCATGTGTCTCTCTTTCTCTGGGCGATGTGTGCGCCACCCGGAATGGGCGGCAACTCCTACCTCAAGGCGTAGTGTAACCATTCAGATATAAAAAAGGCCCGGAATCCCACTGTGAACGTGGAATTCCGGGCGAAGGCTGTTCAGCGTGGCAATCTGGGCAAGTCAGCGACTCAGCGGCGGCGACGAACAAGACCCAGACCCGCCAGGCCGAGCAGGCCGACGGTGCCGGGAGTCGGGATGATCACTCCCGCGTTGTCGATGTCCAGGCGCACCGGGATGTCCTGACCGGCAAGGCCCTGCGGCACTTCGAAGCCGAGCTGTACGTTGCCGATGTTCGAGAACACGCTCTGGTAGTCGCCGCTCCCGAACGAGATGATGTCGGTCGAGTCCTCGGTGACATCGAACACCACGGTGGTCCAGGTGTTCGGCTCAACGGTGATCGACGAGAACGCCGAAGCACCCGGGTTGTTCTGCGGCGTGGCGAAGCGCCCGAAGATCGTCAGGGGCTGATCGAGGTCGTGGCGGATGTCGAGCGTGAAGCCGACGATGCCCGCAGCGATCCAGTTGCCGACGAACGCGTCGCCGGACGCATCCGAGCCGCCTTCGGCGCGGAGGACGACGGGCGGGAAGAAACCCGAAGCGTTCTCGAGGTTGTACGTGCCTGAGGCGTAGGCCGAGTCGGACGGTCCGCCGCTGGGGAACCACTCGAGGGTCGACGCCCCGTTGAAGTTGGTCCAGCCGGCGGCGTCGTTGTCGAAGGTCTCGGTGTAGGGCTCGACGATCGAACCGGCGGAAGCGATGCCGGCGACGGTCAGGGTGAGTGCGACGGGGGCGATGGCGCGGAACATATGAATCTCTCTTCTCAAAGATGGATGTGGACGCCCGGACGCCCGGGCGGGTAGAAGTATTACTGCCTCACCAGAATAAATCCGGCGGTTGCGCAGAATACCTGCTTCCGCTCGCAGTTGCAACTCAGTCTCAACAAGACTCGGTCGGCATCGCTGTTTCGGAATGAGGACAAGCGGTTCATGTCTGAGCGGCAGCGCGGGTCTGCGGGGAGACTCATACGCGATTAACCCGGTCGTGGAGTATCTATAAAAGGTACGTTCGAGAATTTGGGCGACGCCGACGTCGTGGCACGCCTCCACGCCCGTCACCTCGCCTGCCACTCTGACACCCTCCGGAGGCCCTCGGCCTCGACCGGGCAGGGTGCGGGCGGGGCGAATCCGGCGCAACTCCGGCAAAATCAGTCATTTAGCAATTTCGCGGTTCGGCGCGGGCTTTGCACCCTCATTAGCGAAATGGTCATGCTGCGCCACCCCAACCCGCCCTTCCGAGCCGAACCCACACCGGGTGCCGGCAACGGCTGCGCGGGCGGCGTGCCCAAGGCCGACGGCGGGCGACTTAACCTGCTGCTGTCGTCGGGCGACTGGCGCGAGGACGACTGGGCCGACCTGCTCCCGCGCCTGCTCGAGCCGCTGGGCGTGAACGCGATCCGCGTCGGCTCGGGTCACGAGGCGACGGCGCTGCTCCAGCGGACCCCGGTCCATATCGCGGTGGTCGATCTGGCCCTGCCCCTGAACAACATGAGCCCGGTCGCCAGCGCGATGGACGAGCAGGAGGGGGGGTATCGCCTGCTCGAGATGCTCGGTCGCCTGCCCTGCCCGCCGCCGACGCTGGTGGTGAAGCGGCGCAAGACCCGGCGCGACGACGCGCGCGAGCTCGCAGCGGCCCTGCAGGCGCGCGCCTTCGCGGTCATCGAGCGACCCGTGCGCATGGACATCGTGCTCGAGGCGATGCGCCGCGTGCTGACCCGCTACCACTCGGGCAAATGGCCCGACCTCAACCCGGGGCAGAGCAACTAGCCCCCGAACCGAACCAACCCCGCCCCGGCGACGGTCGTCAGGGGCGAGCGAACCTGAGATTCACCGGAGCGCACGAGGCGCTCCTTCAACCACCCATCATCGCCCGGACCGCTTGACGCGCCGGGCACACACTCGGAGAAGAAGACATGGCAACCGCAACGAAGAACAAGCCGACCACCAAGAAGACCAAGTCCACCAAACTGTCCATCAAGCCGCTGCACGACAAGGTCATCGTCCGTCGCGACGAGGCGGAGACCATGACCGCTTCGGGCATCTTCCTGCCTGAGTCGGCCAAGGACCAGCAGAAGACCGGCGTGATCCTGGCTGTTGGCGACGGCGCGCTGAATCGCGACACCGGCGACCGCATCCCGCTGAGCGTCACCAACGGCGATCGCGTGATCTTCTCGTCCTACGCCGGCAACGAGGTCAAGGTCGACGGCGAAGAACTGCTGATCATGTCCGAGAGCGACATCCTCGCGATCATCGACTGACGCACACGCCTCGAATCTCTTCCGCCAGTTCCAGCCGACGAAAGCCCACGCGAATGACCAACGATCAGCTCCGCAAGGCGCTCACCGAGTGCAACGGCCAGCGCGATGTCGAGTTCGTCTTCACCGAATCGACCGCGCCCTGCACCGTCAAGCACGCGATGCTCGTCCCCGATGAGGACGACCACCTCATCAAGCTGACCGACGGCAAACACGTGGTGATCCTCGACGCCTCGCGCGTCGCGTGGATCAGAATCGGGTAACCGAATCGGGTAACCAAATCGGCTGACCCCACTCTTCTCTTTTTTCACGAACCGAAACACGCCC
>CAXAVQ010000263.1:0-4150 GCA_963971985.1 uncultured bacterium | reverse complement strand
CCGACGGCCAGATCTACCTCGAGCCCGAACTGTTCTTCGCCGGTGTCCGCCCCGCGATCAACGTCGGTATCTCGGTGTCCCGCGTGGGTGGTAACGCACAGATCAAGGCCATGAAGCAGATCGCCGGCTCGCTCCGCCTCGACCTCGCGGCCTTCCGCGAACTCGAAGCGTTCGCCCAGCTCGGCACCGAACTCGACAAGGCCACCCAGGCCCAGCTCGATCGCGGTATGCGAATGGTCGAACTCCTGAAGCAGAAGCAGTTCCAGCCGATGGACGTGATCGACCAGGTCATCTCCATCTTCGCCGGCACCCGCGGCTTCCTCGACAACATCAAGCCGTCGGAAGTCCCGGCCTTCGAGAAGGACCTGCTCAAGCACTTCAACGAGGGCGCCGGCAAGTCGATCCGCGCCGAACTCGCCCAGCTCAAGGCCATCGACAAGTCGCTCGAGGAGAAGCTCAAGGACGCGATCAAGGCCTTCAAGGACGGCCGCCAAGGCTGATCCTCGCTCTCTACGAGATTGCAGGTAGAACAGCGCCCGCGATAGCGGGCGTTTTTCTTTTTGCGGTATTGCCGTTGTTTTGCGGCCTAGCGTTTTCCCGATCCGGGGCCTCGGACAGGAACAGTCCGCTCGCTTCCGCGTCAGATTAGTCGAGTCCGGCTTGGTTGCCGGGGATCCATGTTGATGGTTCGCGAGGTTTGAAAGGAATTGTGATGAACCACCGAGAAGTGTTGGGTTGTGTTGTCGGCTTGTTTTTCGTCGGAGCGGTGACGCTGCCCGCACTCGCGACGCAGTTCGATGGCTGCGAACCGGTCTGGGTTGAGGGGCAGTCTCCTCTTCGAGGCGTGGATGGAACGGTGTACGACTCGCTGGTATGGGACGACGGCAATGGACCAGCTCTGTATCTGGCAGGCGAGTTCTTCACCGCTGGGGATCTGCTCGATGTTGGAAACATAGTTCGCTGGGATGGAGAATCGTGGTCGACGCTCGGGACTGGGACCGATGGCGAAGTGTCTGTGCTCGCGGTCTTCGACGACGGGACCGGACCGGCTCTGTACGCCGGTGGTGAGTTCTCGACCGCGGGTGGCGTGGAAGCGAAGTCGCTGGCCAAATGGGACGGCGAGTCATGGTCCGAGGTGGGCGGCGGTGTGGCCACGATCGGCGACTCTCGCAAAACGGTGTCGTCAATGGCCGTTTCAACAGATCCTGCGGATCCGCACCTCGTGATCTGTGGGGGCTTCCTGTCCGCAGGCGGTGTTGAAGTGTTCCGTGGGATCGCCCGATGGGACGGCAAAGCGTGGCAAGCCTACCCCGATACGGATGAGGATCAGTTCTTTGGCACCGTGCGCAATGTCTATTTCTACGACGACGGAACGGGTGAGCAACTGTACGCATCGGCCTATTTCTTCACCGATGACTTCGAAGACGCCACCATCATCGGGCGCTGGAACGGGGAGGAGTGGGAGCAGGTCGGGGCTAACATCCAAACGCCTGGAGGATCACCATCTGGGCCGGTGAACGACATGATCGCGTACGACGATGGGTCCGGGATGGCTCTGTACATCGCTGGGACACTTGCCTTGCCGGGGTTCGATGACGCCAAGTTTCCGGTGGCCCGCTGGGACGGCGAAGTCTGGGAGCCGGTTGGCGGCGCAATGCTGATAAGTTTCGCCGAGCCTGATCCCAGGGTCTCTGACCTGACCATCATGGATCATGCGGGCAGCGCGGTTCTCGTGGCTTCCGGTTGGCGCTTCGCCGTTGCTCGACAACACATCGCAATATTGGACGGGTCGTCCTGGGCGCCGATCGGTGGTCCGATAGACGTCGGATTCAATGTTGGGCTACAAACAGCCACCACGTTTGACCCGGGTGACGGTGCCCGACTCGTGGCATCAGGTTTTCTTTTTAACGCAGAAGACATCGAGGTGCGCGGGACTACCCAGTGGGACGGCGAGTCGTGGAAGCCACTCGGGGGTGGATTCGACCGGGTATCTGCTGAGGTGGGATCAATCAGAGACATCGTGGTCTCGTCTGAAGCGGGTGGGGAGGTCGTGTACGCCGCGGGCGGATTCAATGCATTTGGCGAGACGATGCTGAATCGCATCGCTCGCTTCGAGGACGGTGCGTGGCAACCGCTTGGTGAAGGAATGAACGACGACGTGCTTGATCTCGAGATCGTGCAGTCAGACGGCGAGGTCATGGTGTACGCGGCAGGGCTGTTCACCGAGGCCGGGGGACAACCGGCGAATCGTGTGGCGCGTTGGGACGGCGAGTCATGGACACCGCTCGGCGATGGGCTGAACAGTACCGTGCGTCAGCTCGCGTGGTTTGATGATGGCACGGGGCCAGCGCTTTACGCGACCGGCGACTTCACTTCATCCGGCGGACAGCCGGTCAGCAGGATTACTCGTTGGGACGGCGAGTCGTGGTCAGGGGTCGGGGGTGGTCTCATCGGTGGGGGGCGCGCCCTCGCCGTGTTCGACGACGGGACGGGGCCGGCGCTCTATGTCGGCGGCGGCTTCATCGCCGCGGGCGGTCAGCCCATCGCCCGGCTGGCGCGATGGGACGGCGTATCCTGGTCGGCGGTTGGCGGCGGCGTGAGCGGTGCCGTTCTCGAACTGGAGCCGACAGAGTTCGACGGTAAATCGGTACTGTTCGTTGGCGGGAGTTTCTCGACCGTGGGCGGGATGAGTGTTGGGAGCATCGCCGCTTGGGATGGCGTGACGTGGACCCCGTTCGGTAACTACTTCAATGGTGCTGAGGTGAACGCGATCATCGCGATTGATCAGGGCCTTTTCGCTGGCGGACAGTTCTCGGCAGCTGCCCCAACACGCGATCTGGTTCGCTGGAACGGTTCGGAGTGGTTGGTCGTAGATGGCGGCATGACCGGTTTCCCCGATTCGCTCACTCAGGAAATTGGTGGGGTACGGGCGTTGGCGTTGTACAACGGAGCGTCGGAGCCCCGCTTGCTCGTGGGTGGGAATTTCAGTTTCGCTGGAGATCGTGTGTCGAGGCATTTCGCGGCACTTTCGCTCTGTGAGAACGATTGCCCCGCCGATGTGAGCGGCGATGACGTGGTCGACCTCGCCGACCTGAACCTTGTCCTCGGCAGCTTCGGTCAGCAGACCGCGAGCGGCGATACCAATGGCGACGGCGTGGTTGACCTTGCGGATCTCAACAGCGTGCTCGCGACGTTCGGCGCGCCGTGCCCGTGACCCGGGCTGGGGCAAACCCTGATCGGGATTGAGGCGATCCGCGCCGGATTTCCTTAGGACGCGGGCGTTCGGTGAAGTACATTCGAAGCGTGGGAGGATCGTGGGGGTCCGCCCCGATGCCGTTTCCTGCTCTCCCGTGCGTTGTGCGGGGAGGTGATGCGATGCGTCCGTGGGTTCTCTGCACTGCCTTCGCGTGTCTGTTGGGCGCGGTTGGTACGAACGCCCAGACCCCGTTTACCGAGGAGGCGCTGTCGCGCGGCGTGGCGTATCAGGTGGTGCAGACCTCCGCCTTCGGCAACGGCGTGATGTTCGCGGACCTCAACGGCGACGGCTGGCCCGATCTGGTCGTCGTAGGCGGCGCGACGGGGATCGGGGTGTACGAGAACGACGGGACGGGGCACTTCATCGATCGCAGCGCGAGCAGCACCGTCCCGGCGTTCAGCGCTCCCGCCGGGCTCTGCGGCGCGGACTTCAATGCGGACGGCCTTGTCGACATCTACGTCTCGATCTGGAACCAGCCGAACATGCTGCTGCGCAACAACGGCGACTGGACGTTTACCGATGTCGCCTCGGAAGCCGGGGTCGACGATCCGGGCGACTCGACGGGGTGCGCCTGGGGCGACTACGACGGTGACGGCTACCCGGATCTGTACATCTCCAATCGCACCGGCTCGACCGGTCTGTCCAGCGTCGAGCGTGATCGCCTGATGCGCAATCGCGGCGACGGGACGTTCGAAGACGTGTCCGCCCAGTTCGGGATCGGCAACGACGACGCGCTGACGTTCCAGGCGGTCTGGTTCGACATGGACGCCGACAGCGATCTGGATCTGTACATGTCCACCGATTATTCGAACTGCGCCAACGTCGGGTATCGCAACCGGCTGTGGCGGAACGACGGGGGTGAGCTCTTTGAGATCAGCGAGGGATCGGGCGCGG
>CAXAVQ010000262.1:0-4172 GCA_963971985.1 uncultured bacterium | reverse complement strand
CTTCGACGGTTTCTTCGGCCGAATCACCTTCGCAACCGGTCAGCATGGTTGCCGATCCGAGCGCGAGAGCTGCACCCAAGGCGAGCGTGGCGGGGCCAGCGATACAAAGACGTTGCATTGACTTGTTCATGGTTCTTTCCTTTCAGGGGGAACGGTGGACATTTCATAATAGCCCATTGGGCCGCGTCACACCGTCGACGTGCCGCGACGTGTCACGCCGAAGATCAGCGAGAGCACGAACAGCACCAGGAAGATGAAGAACAGGATCTGTGCGATCGAGGTCGCGGCGCCGGCGATACCGCCGAATCCGAACACTGCAGCGATGATCGCGATAATGAAAAACGTTATTGCCCATCCAAGCATGGGATATTCCTTTCGGGTGATGTTTCGATTCTGTTGACTCTGAGGAGCAGATCGCCCGCGTAGTCAAGGGTCAGTTGTTGTCCTGCACGTCCTCGGATCCCTCTGAGATGGACTCCCCGACGTATTCGATGTCCTCGCCGGCACCCTCCATGGTGCTGCAGGCGCTCAGGCCGCTCAGTGCGACGGCGCAGGCCCCGAGCACGGCGAAGGTCATCGCCATCGTGGCTTGGCTGCGTGGATTGCTTTCGTTCGACATTGGATTGCTCCTCTCGGAAAAGCTGTGAATGCGTTGAATGAACACCCACATCATCCGCGTCTGGGATAGCCCCACCGTGAGGGCAAAGTGAAAAGCCGATCATCATATAGATGTCGGCTTAGCGTCCGATAACCTGTTGTGAAGAAAAGGCGCGACTACGGCCTGAGTGCCTGATCGCTCAGTCCCGGCGCGAGTGGCGATCGCGCGAGACCGCCTCGCCGAGCAGATCGACCTGCAGCGCGAGTAAGCGAAGCATGATGATCACGAACGCCGCGGTCGACGCGAGGAAGATGACGGTCAGCGCCTCTTCGTAACCCGACGGGTCGCGTCCGAAACGCATGTACCCCGACAGGACGGAAACAGCGAACAAACTGACTGCTGAGACTCGATGTGACACAACCCTATATGCCCCGGAACAAGGAACGGTGTGTGAAGAATTACATACAGCATCGGGTGGGTCGGCTGTTCCCCCGGTGAAACGTGTGTGAAAAGGACTTCAGGTTGAGTCCGGGTCCTGCTCGCCGCACTTGTCCGAGGCGACGACGAGCGGGATCTGAAGGCGAAAGATGCAGCCCTCTTCGAGATTTTCAACGGTGATCGATCCGTCGTGGATCTCGGCGATTCCTTGGGCGATCTCGAGCCCGAGCCCGGCGCCCCGGCCGGCGCGGGTCTCAGAATCGGCCTGTGCGAACCGGTCAAAGAGGACGGGGATGAGCTTGTCGGGGATACCGGGGCCGTAATCCCGGACGGAGACGATGGCGTGGTCGCCCGATTCGTCGACATCGACGCGGATATCGATCGCGCCGCCCTTCGGCGTGAAGCGGATGGCGTTGCGGATGAGGTTGTCGATCGCGGTGCGCATCAGGTCGGGGTCGACGCACACGTTCGAATCGCCGTCGCGTTCCAGCAGAGAAGGTCGCAGTTTGACGTACTGCTGGTTCGCGAACGCGAGGCAGTGCTCGATCGAATCCATGACCAGTTCGTTGACGGGGTAGTCGCGCAGGCTCGTTTCGAGCCGCCCCTCGCGGACGCGGGTGAGCGTGAGAAAGCTCTCGATCAACCGCCCGAGACGGGACATTTCCTCGGCGATGCTCTCGGCGAAAACCCTCGATCGTTCGTCGAGGGCCTTGTTGTTGAGCAGCACCTGCGATTCGGTCAGCGCGACGGCGATCGGGGTTTTGAGTTCGTGGGAGACGTTCGCGATGAATCGGCCGTACGCCTTGTACCCCGTCTCGATGCGCCTCATCGCGTCGTCGAGTTCCTGGCGGAGCTGCATGACCTCCGGGTCGTCGGCCCCGTCGTTGGGGTCGAGTGTCATGTGGCCCGGCGACAAGCCACGCACGGCCGAACGCAACTCGTCCAGCGGTCGAACGGCGATGCCCGCGATGAACCACCCCGCGATCGCGGTGCCGAGCATGCCCGCGATGGTCGACAGCGTCACCGCGCCCCGGAATGACTGGATCCGTTGCGCCGCGTAGCGATCCGAGGTGGCGATCCAGAGAATCAGCCCGGGCGGCGCGGCGTTGCCTGCGACGATCGGTATCGCGTAGGTGCGGTTCGAGAACTCGGCGTTGGCCCCGCTGCTCTCCGAGTCGGCGGTCCAGTCCGCGAACGCGCCGTTGCCGTGCTCGGCGGCCCTCGCCACCGTGACCGGAGATTCCGGTGGAGGCATCAGCGGATCGATCGCGACGGGGTTGCCTTCCATGTCAAAAATGGCGATGCGCACCTGGTCAAAGAACACCTGCAGCGAGCTGCGCTCGGCGAACTGTCGCAGGTCATCCGGGGTCGCATCCGACGGGTTGAGCGGCAGGGCCTCGATGATCTCTGAAGCCCGCAGCTTCAGCTGGTCGTCGTACAACGCGCGGATCGCGCTGGCCTGGAACAGGAGCGTGACCAGGCTGATCGTCAACTGGACGACGGCCGCGATCACCACCACCCAAAGGGTCAGGCGCAGCCGGAGCGTGACCAGGCGACGCGGTTGGGACGAATCCGCCTCAGCCACCCACCGCGTCCTCCATCACCCCGAACCGGTAGCCGGCCCCTTTGATGGTGTGGATGAGTTCGCGATCGAAACCGCGATCGACTTTCTTCCGCAGCGACGAGATGTACACATCGATCACGTTGCTCGATGGCTCGAAGTTCATGTCCCAGACTTTCTCGCCGATCTGGGTGCGCGACAGCACGCGATTCTGATTGCGCATGAGGTATTCGAGCAGACCGTATTCCTTGTTGGAGAGCTCGAAGGTCTCGTCGCCGCGTTTCGCGACGCGGGTGTAGAGGTCGAGTTCCAGATCATCGCAGCGCAGCACGCGGGACTCGGTCGCCTCGCCTCGGCGCAGCAACGCGCGGATCCGGGCGAGGAGCTCCTCGAATTCGAACGGTTTGGCGATGTAGTCATCGGCGCCCGCGTTCAGCCCCGTCACTTTGTCGTCGGTGGACGAGAGCGCGGTGAGCATGATGATCGGTGTCTTGACTTTGCGCCGTCGCAGGTTCTGGCAGATCTCGACGCCGTCGCGATCCGGGAGCATGAGATCGAGGACGATGACGTCGTACGGCTCGATGGCCGCCATGTCTTCGCCTTCGAAGCCCGTGTTGCTGACGTCCGCCGCGAAGCCGTTCTCGTTGAGCCCAGACTGGATGGCGGTTGCCATCTTCGGGTTGTCTTCGATGATCAGTACACGCACGCAATGACTCCTCATGCCGCGCCCGAGCGAGCAGACACGCCTGCGTCTCGGAGCGGGTGACCACGGGTTGACCCTATTCACCATACCCGCGCCGATCCTTTGAGGAACACGCGAACACACCGATCCCTCATGAAAGTCCGTTCATCTTGCGTTCATGGAGCGTTCAGGGCCGGTCTCTTTCCTTTACTGGTTCAACACAGGACCGGAAAGACGAGAAACTTCCATGACCACCTATGAGACCGCCAGCAAGCCGAGCGAAACGGTTCGTTCCGAGCCCGTCCGCGAGCGCAAATCCGCGAAGGAGGCTTACGACGACCGGCAGGCCGGCGAAATCGCGGACGTGTCCCCGGAAGGACGCCCGGCGAATCCGGGCCTCGGCGCGAAAGGCATCGCCATCATGATCAGCGCGTCCGTGACGGCGGTCGTCATCGCGTCGATCCTTACCGCCATATTCGTCAGCGCCGCCGCAGGCTGGGGTGTGTTCATCGTGAGCATGCTGCTCGCCGTGGTGATCAACCCGGTGATGTACGCGTCGATCCTCCGCGCACGTGAGCGCGAGCATACTTCGCACGCCGGGTAAGCAATCGCATCAATGACGGAAGTGGCGCGTTCCGGTGAGCAAGCAGGTGACGCCGCGATCGTTGCACAGTGCGATCGTGTCGGAATCGCGTTTCGATCCGCCGGGATGCACAAGCACTTTCACGCCGGCATCGATCAGTTTCTGCGGACCGTCTGCGAACGGGAAGAACGCGTCCGACGCTCCGATGGGCAAGCGGATCTTCGAGAGGTCGCCCGCTTTGCGTATGGCCAATTCGCAGCTCGCGACCCGGTCCATCTGTCCGGCACCGCCGCCGAAGAGTCTCACCCCA
>CAXAVQ010000261.1:0-4229 GCA_963971985.1 uncultured bacterium | reverse complement strand
AAAGCTAGCAGCACAACTTGAAGGAGCAGCTACTGGAGGTGGTGACGCTGGTGGTGGCGCCCGACGGTCGGATCACGAGCGTCCTGGGCGCCGAGGCGTATCAGGAAGCCCTCGAGGCGACCGAGGGTGCCGACCCGCGTCAGCTCGGGTTCTTCAACGCGGCGCAGATCAAGGAGACGTTCGAGCCGCTGTTCACGATCGAGCAGCTCAACGGCGTTCCCCGGCGCGTGGGGACCGGGTGGGCGACCTCGCGCGAGGTGGAACTGCCGCCCGTGGCGGTGATCGACCTGAGTTACAACTGGAAGCTGCAAGGCGTTCTGGAGAACGTCGCGACGCTGACGGCGAGTGTGGAGACCACGGTGCGTCGTCCGAACACGCCGGACCCGGCGCGTCCGACGATCGCCCTCGAGGACAGCAGCGGCAACGTGGTGACGCAGTGGGACTCGTCCATCGAACGAGTGACGCGCCGGATCAGCACGCTCTCGATGGATACTCGCTGGGCGCTCGGCGAACTGGAGATCGGGCAGAAGCAGCGTTCGACGGTTCGGATCGAGCTGGTGCCGGTCGGCGAGTAACACCGAATCGCCGTCTATCCGGCGGTTGCAGCGGTGGCTTCGGTCGCCGCTTTTCGTTGCGCCCGGAGCAGACGGTCGGGGCGGATCCAGAACGAGGCGACCCCAGCCATGACGAGGCTTGTTGCGAGTTCGATGGCCGAGATGAACAGCACGGCGGTGTAGACCGCGGCCCGGTCGTGGCCGAGGGCGACGCCGATCTCGGCGACGGCGGCCTCGCGGGCGCCGAGCGTTCCGGCCGGAGCGAGAACGCCGAAGAAGAAGAACATGGCGCCGAGCAGGATGGCCTGGTCGAGCGGCAGGGCCATCTGCAGGACCGATGACGCGATGAGGAAGCGGACGGCGAGAAAGCCGAGATCAGCGACGCGGAGCACGGCGTGCGCAGCGACGGGCGCGGGGTGCTGGACGATGCGGTAGCTGCCAAGGCTCATGATCGCGAGCACGCCCTTGAGGGTGCCCCGGGCCGCGAGTTTGCCGAGTCCGACGCCCATGGCGTGTGTCAGCGCGACGCCGCCGAGCGCGAGGGCGAACCAGACGATGTCGATCTCGAGGCGCCACCTGCTCACGGCGCCGATGGGCACGAGCGCGGCGAGGCCGAGGGCGCTCATGGCGGCGAGCCAGGCGATGACGTCGCGGAGCGGCATGCCGTCGCGCCTGTTGTGGACCAGGCCCCGGATCGCCAATCCTAGTTTGGCCGGGAGGACGGACAGGAACGTGGCGATGGCGTTGACGCCGATAACGCTGAGGGGATGAAGGCGCCGGATCGGGCGTGCGACGGCCCAGAACATCAGTCCGTTGAGGATGACGCTCAGGGCCGAGAGGCCGACGAGGGAGAGCGTGAGGTGCAGCGGGGCGTGAAGGGCACGGTCGAGTTGTTCGCGGTTCTCATCGGAGAAAACCACGGAGAGCGCCCAAACGAGCAGGCCGACGCCGATCAGGCCTCCGAAGACCTGAACCCCGATCTGCAACGCCGACAGGCTCCGCTTCGGGTCGATGGCGGGGTGGTGGTGATGCGTGTCGTGGGGCGTGTCGGTCATCGGCTGAAGTCACCATCGACCGATTCGGTGGGTGGGCTGCGACTTGATCGGGACAGTCTAGCCGAGTCGCCTCAGGGCCTCGATGCGCTGCGCCGTGGGCGGGTGTGTGGCGAAGAGGTTCGTCAGCGATCGGGCTCCGCCTGCGAGCGGCTCGACGATGAACAGGTTGTTCTGCGCGGGGTTGGGCTGGCGGAGCGGGACGCGGCGCGACATGGAATCGAGTCTCGCGAGGGCCGAGGCGAGGCCGTGGGGCGAGCCGGCGATGCGGGCCCCCTCGGCGTCGGCGGCGAACTCGCGGCTGCGCGAGATCATGGCCTTGATCAGCGCGGCGCCGACGGCGGCTCCGATGATCACGAGGATCGTCACGAGCGGGTTGCCGCCCTCGCGTCGTCCGATGCCGAGAAAGAAGAACCATTGGGCGACGAAGGCGAGCACGCCGGCGACTGTCGCGGCGATGGTCGAGGTGAGCGTGTCACGGTATTTGATGTGGGCGAGTTCGTGGGCGATGACGCCGTCGAGCTCGGCGTCGTTCATCGTTGACGCGAGGCCGCGAGTCACTGCGACAGCGGCCTTGCGTGGAGAGCGCCCGGTGGCGAAGGCGTTGGGCGCATCGTGCGGGCAAAGGTACACACGCGGCATCGGCAGGTTGGCGTTCCTGCTCAGACGGGCGACCGATTCGTAGATGCGCGCGGTGTCCACGCCGGCGATGCGACCGGTCCTTGGATCGATCTCTCGCCCCTGCATCGCACGGATGGCGATGGTGTCGGAGAAGTACCAGGCACTGAAGTTCGTGGCGAGGCCGAAGATGAGGCCGATGATCAGGCCCCCGGTGCCGAACTGGTAGCCGACGATCAGGAAGAGCGCGAGCAGAGCCGCGAGGAGGGCGGCGGTCTTGAGGTTGTTGACGAGGTTGTGCATAGCCGGGAATGAAATGCGACCGGCGTGCCAGAGTCGAGTCGCGGTCGGAGCGTTCGGGCACACGGTGGGTGATGCCAGATCGGGTCCGCTGTCTGGTCAAGGCTGTCAGAATGGCAGAAGTGTTGCGCAAAAAAAGGCCGCGAACACGCTGGTGTGCCGCGGCCGGACGGATCTGATGTAACGAATCGTATTAGCCGGTGGAGCCGTCGTCCCCGTTGCCGTCGTCGTTGAAGAATTCCTGTTGGGTCTCATCGACGGCGTTGGTGAGATCATTCCAACTCTGTTCGAGGCCGGCTTTGACCTCTGCCCACGCGGCGCCGGTCTCGGCCTGCAGATCCATCAGCGCGACTTCGAACTCGTTCCGCTGCTGCTTGATCGCCTCGATGGCTTCGTTGTACTGCTCGCGTGTGTCCTCGCCGAGGTCTTCCGCACGCTCATCCAGCAGATCGATCTGGCGATCCAACTGCGCGATCTGCGATCTCATGGCCATCTGGTATTCGTCAATCACGGTTGTGTTGTCCGGGATCGTCGATGACTCGCCGCGGGTGTCTTCGGGTTCACTCTCGTTTTCGCAGGCGCCGAGTGCGAGGATCGGTGCCAGAGCGAGCGAGGAGATCAGGATGCGGGCGTTGGTGAATTGGAATTGCATGGGGTGCTCCTTCCTATGCGGATGCGTGATCAGATTCCGATCCTGGGAAACAGGTTGTGCTCGGGCGCGACTGACTCAGTCACGGAGCATCTTGTTGATCCGCTCGGCGGCGGCATCGGAAAGGTTGTCCCAACCGTCTTTGACGGCGTTATTGAGCTCGTCGAGCTTCTTCTGCGTCTCTTCCGCGGATTCGGATCGTTTCTGGGCGGAGTCAGCCTTGAGTTCGGCGAGACGCGCTTCGAGACGCTTGCGCTTGGCTTCGAAGCGGTTCTTGAGTTCCTGTTTGTTGGCTGTGGTTGTCATTGTAGTGTCCTTGGAAGTGAATGAAATTTCATTAATACACGCCCGTACGGAGCATTCGGTTGTCACATAAAAACGGACGCCGTGTTACACACTAGCGCCCGCGTCGGACAGAGTCCAGATTGTGGTGGGAATCGCTAGAGTCGCGAGGTCGCCAGCGAAGCGAGTTCCGATCGCTCCGAGCGTGCGAGCATGACGTGACCGACAGCGCTCGCGCCCTTCATACGCTCGACGAGGTACGACAGGCCGTTCGACGATGAATCGAGGTACGGGTTGTCGATCTGCTCGATGTCGCCGGTGAAAACGATCTTCGTGCCTTCGCCCACGCGCGACACGATCGTCTTCACTTCGTGCGGCGAGAGGTTCTGCGCTTCGTCAACAATCATGAACTGGTGCGGAATCGACCGGCCGCGGATGTAGGTGAGCGGCTCGAGCACGAGCCGCCCGTCCGCGATGAGCTTGGCGACGCGCTGCTCGGTGGTGTGGCTCTCGGCCGACTGCAGCGGGTGGCCCCGCGTCGAAAGCAGGTACGCGAGGTTGTCGAAGATGGGCTGCATCCAGGCGGTGAGCTTCTCGTCCTTGTCGCCAGGCAGGTAGCCGATGTCACGGCCCATGGGCATGATCGGGCGCGCGACGAGCAGTTTCTCGTAGGCCTCCTCGTTGAACACCTTGGCCATGCCCGCGGCGACCGCGAGCAGCGTCTTGCCCGTGCCGGCGGTGCCGAGCAGGGTGACCAGTTTGACCTCGTCGTCG
>CAXAVQ010000260.1:0-4235 GCA_963971985.1 uncultured bacterium | reverse complement strand
CGTCCCCCCGGACCCAGGTCTGCGTCGTCGTGTCCCATGTGAACGCGCTGCGCAGGTTGGTGAATTGCTCGAAGTAGGGCTGGCCGGGGAAGCCGTGGTTCTGGAACCGAGGCTCGGTCGAAGCGAGCCACGCATCGTCGGGGAATGCGACGCGTCGCGCGGTGCTGTTGCTGACCTGGAGTTCCTTTCCGTTCTGGAACGACGGGTCCTGACCGGGGTCCGCGGCGGCGTAGACCCTGTCGATCGTGTCGATGTCGACGAACTCGCCGTCCTCGAACATGCTCGGCCAGATCGCGATCCCGTCCGCGGTGAACCGCGGGACGGAAGTCGTCACCACCTTGTTCCCGAAGAGGTCAGCGGTGAGCAGCGACTGCATATGACGCACGACGGTGCCGACCTGCTGATCGAAGTCTCTCGATACGGCGACCGCGTCGGACGAGTCGCGATCAACACGCACAACGGTCACGTAGGAAACAGCCAGGAGAGAAAGCACTGCGAGGACGGCGATCGCCAGGATGAGGATGGTGCCTCTCCGGTCCGTGCTGCCATTCCGCGAGGTTCTCGTTGTGTTGGTATTCATGGGTTGCATTGCTGAGCCCTCCGGCTCGCTGTTCCGTCGCGCGGACTGCGCGACGGGGGGTCAAAGATCCTCTGTCAGTTGCCCTGCTGGTTGTCGATTTCGATGATGAACTCGAAGGTTTTGCCGTCCTGCAGACGGAATTGCGAATCGTGCAGCGTCATCCGGAACTTGAGCAGCGCGGGCTTGGGCCAGCCTCCGGCTTCGTAAAAGCCGGACGCGCCGGGTAAGCGGTATCCCCAGATCGCGAGGTATTCGTCGCGGAAGTCGAGCGCTGCGCCGGTTCTTTCGGTGTCGTACGCGGCTTCGAGGTTGAGATCGCTGAGCCCGTCGTTGGTGACGTTCAGCCGGTCGTTGCGTGTGCCTCGCGGGACCTCCGGGCTGACGGCACCCGGGAGCAGGAGCGCCTCGCGCGGGGTATTGAAGCCGAACCAGACGATGTCGCCCTCGCTGTACGTCACGATGTTGGAGCCGTCTCCGCTGAGGTCGATCGCGTCGGAATCCGGGCCGCGCCAGCGGGTACCGTCGGACCAGTACACCTCGAACCGACTGCAGCGTGACGCGATGACCGCGTGGTAATCCATGAGGGTCTGCTCGGGGCGTGTGCCCTCCGAATCATCGGGGATGACCCGCTGGATGGTTGTGGGCTCGGTCTCAACGAGGATCCGATTGAACATCCCCGCGATTGCGCTCTTCAGAAGCCTCGTGTTGTACGGGCGCACCTGCGCACTCGAGAGGCCGGGCGGGGCGACCTGCCCGTTCCGGATCGTACGTCTCAGCCAGAGCGGGCGGTCGGCGATCGCGAATGCGTCGGGTCGCCATTCTTCGGCACCGATATCGAAGTACCCGGCGTCGAAAGCGGATGCGTCCGGCGGCAATGGCGGAGGGATCGATACGTTGGCGCCGGCACGGGCCTCCACCCCTTCGATCCACCGCTTCAGCGATTCGGGCGACTGGACACAGATGTCGACACGCCCCTGCCGGATCAAACCGATCCCGGGGACATCGAGATCCTGGAACGCCGGCACGCGAAAGAACGGCGGATCACCGGTGGTGTGGGTCGACTCGAAGACCCTCGAATCGATCTCATTGAAACGGATGGTGTCGAGGTCGCGTGCGTAGAGCGCGACGTTTCTGGCTCTCCCCGAGAGTGATCCGTCGCTCGGTTCCTCGTAGCTGTATGCCAGACCGCCCGCGATGAGGAGTTCGTGGCGAGCCAGAGGGAATCCTCCGGCGAACTGATTGCGTCCGGTGGCCGTGGAGTTCGTCGGGCTGAAGCGGTTCTGCGTGGTGTTGAAGCCCTGGGCGGTCGGCCCGGAGCCGAAGTCACCGTCAGCGTACCAGATCCGTTCGCGGTACAACTCCTCGTTCGCCGGGTCGGCGGTGTCGAAATCAATGTCTTCGGGATCGGGTGCGTAGTCCGGATCGAGCACGGGCTTGAGCGCGTGGCCGTACATGATCCGGGCGACCGGAGTGAAGACGGTGTTGTACTCGTCGCCCGCTTGCTGTGCCGTCTGGAACAGTTCACTGCCGCCCGCTTCGGCGAGGAACAGCACCTCGTCGAGGCGGGTCGAGAACGCCCGTGAGCCCGGATCACCGGGTTCGATGTTCTGGCGTCGATCGGCCTCTTCATCGTCCGCCGTCAGATACACCTCGCGCTGCCTGCGCGAGCGTATGGCGAGGAACGTTTCATCAGAGGGCAGCGCACTCATCCGCTCGAAATCGTCTCGGATCTGCTTTTCCATCGCTCGGGCGAGGGCGTCGACTTCCGCGACGGCGGAGCCCGTGCTCACCAGTCGGGAGACGTTCGAGAAGAGTTGGCCGATCCCGATCGACAGCAGGATGACGACCGCGACCGCCACCAGCAGCTCGACCAGCGTGAAACCGGCACGTGCGTGAAGGCGTGATGGGTTGGTTTGCGTTCGCATATCTAGACTGATCCTTCGGAAACTGTGATCCACTGCTCAATCGACATTGAAGATCCTGAGCTCGCGCGGACGCAACGACCATTCCGAGCCATCGACCGACTCGACCTCGTCGCGGATCGTCCAGACGTCCAGTTGACGGGTCTGGTTTCGGAACGGGAGCATCGATTTGCCCTGGCTCCGAGGCACACGGTTGATGTAACTGCGGAACCCGTCGCCGTTCGGCGATCGCACCTGGCGAACCACACGAACCGGGAGGTCGGCGCCGATCACACGATCGGGTGCGCCCTCATCCTCACCGGACACCAGCAGCACCGCGCCGGGGGCGAGCGCGTCGATTTCCTCGTCGGACTCGGCCTCGAAGTAGAACTGCTCCCGGCTGTCGTCGTAGGCGAGCACGATCCCGCCGAGCATCTGCAGTGCCCACTCTTCGCTCCCGGAATCGCTGCCGAACGGGCGGGGACGTTCGTCGAAACTTTCACGTAGCAGGAAGCGTCCAGAACGGTCCGAACCGTTGATGAAGTAGGTGAACACAGCGATCTGGCTGCCGCCGCTCTCGAGCTTGCGGTAGAGGAGCGAGTACCCGACGTCGGGGCGAACACCGGCGTCGAAGTCTTCATCCTCTACCTCGATCACGCGGTCTCCGGATGAGATCACCTCGGAGCTTCGATACACGACGCGCGGCGCGATGATGCGCTGGATGTGACGCTGGAACTGCGGGCTTTGGCCCGACAGCACCAGGTTGTTGAGTCGGAACTCCTCGATGTAGGACAGCGGCTCACCGACCGGAGCGTTCTCCAGTCTGCGAACGAGGATGTAGTCGCCGTCCGTCCCGGGGAACCCACCGGTCTGCGTGAACAGCGCCAGGTCTCCCTGCGGATCGAAAGGTGCCGATACCGGCCAGTTGACGGGTCGCCCCATGCTGTAATCGGTGTTGACGTAGACGAACCGGTGGCCGATCTCGCCGCGATAGTTGTAGGCCGGGTCACTGGGGAAGGGCTTGTCGTTCGTGAACACCTGGAGCGATCCGGTTTCCCGCGCGTCGACGCGACCCACCGGGAATTGGCGCACCGCGTACGGCGAGTTGCTGAAGACGTTCGCGTCCGGGCCCTGGCCGTTGGCGAGGTACCGACCACGCCCGAGCGCGGTCTGTCGCCACTGCGTGCTCTCGGGGAGTTCGAACATGACCACAGGCTCGTTGCGCTCGAGGAGGAAATAGGCTCGGGCGCGTTCCTCAATATCCTGCGCATTCGGGTTGATCGATAAATTGAGATCGTTGTTGGCGGGCACCGGGTACCAGACGCCGCGAACCAGGTCGTCCGGGTTCGGCTGGCCATCGAAGAGGGTCCCTTCGATGCGACCGAAACGGGGCGAAATGATCGCCTCGGCGTTCTTGGAGACGATGACCGAAGCCGTGGTCTGGGATGAGACCCGCTGCTGGGCCGCGGCGCCCGCGAAGAGCGCGATGAGACCGATCGAGCCGAGGGCGATCACGAAAGTCGCGATCAGCACTTCGATGAGCGTAAAGCCGACCCGATGGTTCCGGGTATGAGTGGCGAATCGCTGCGTCATGGGTTGGCCTTTCTGAGGACCTCGCCCGTGTAGCGGTTGAAACTGATGATCTCGGCGTTGAAATCGATCCACAGGCTGATCCGGCTCACGTCGTCGTCGTTGACGCGGGCGTACCAGTTGTCGTCGTTCGGCCCGTTCGGGCCGGGCATCGGCAACCCGGT
>CAXAVQ010000259.1:0-4246 GCA_963971985.1 uncultured bacterium | reverse complement strand
GAGAAGAACAGGCCCAGCAGCGGCGCGGTGACAAAGAGCAGGGTTCGTCGGTTCGTTTTGGCCAGCAGGATCAGGTTCACCGGTCCGGCGAGGATCGCGAAGACGACGAGGAAGACGAAGGTCATGCGCCGCGGCACGCCGAGGTCGTCGACGACCGGCATGGCGCGATCGGCAATTTCGAGTGACGAGATCTCGGCACGTGGGCCGATGGTGGTCGACCAAGTGTTGAAGAGGAATGCTGTCGGCGAATTCGAGGCATCCTGAATCTGGCGTGAGGAGACCCAGTCCACGCGCCCGAAGCCAAGGCTCGACGACGAGAGTGTGAACGTTCTGCTCGGGTCGCTGACCGTGGTCCACTCGAGATCGAAGCGTTCCGTGATCGCGGCGAGCCCCCCCTGCTGTGGGGCCGGGCCGTCGAGGATCATGAGGTTGCCGCCGGCGTGGGTCGCGCCGATCAGGGCGTCGCGGACGCCCGACGGAAGGGCCTCGAACTCGCTGGCGGTGACGACCAGGGCGAGGTACCGGGTGTATTCGAGCCAGTCGTCAGGCCAGGCCTGAGCGACGAGACTGGATCGGAGCACCGTTCGGTTTTCGGTGCGCGATCCGTAGTAGGACGGGCTCGAAGAGCCGCTCCGATCCTTGATCAACTCTTCGATCTGCCCGCTCGTCGAAGCGGGGACGCGGTTACTCGCCAGCACCAGGTGCGACGTATCAACCGAACGCGACCAACTCCTGTAGCCGTAGCCGTAATCGTCGTACTGTTCGACGCCGTGTCTCGATGGGCTGACGCGGATCGCATCACCAACGCGTCGTCCGTCGATAAAGACCGCGACGGCGTAGGCATCGAACTCGATCGCGGGTTGGTAGATGGGCAGTTCCACACTCGCCCCGGCCGGGACGGTCGCCGAGCCGCTGAGGGTCGTGATCGGCCCGTCGTCGTCGACCATCACCAGGCGCACCGTTCGATCCTCGGTCCCGGTATTCAGCAGTGTGAACCGGTACGTGGCGTAGCCGTACGTGCTCGTGCCCTCGGGCGCGGACACGCGGATGTTGACGTCTCGGTAGGTCTGAGCGCTGGCAAGCAGCGGCGCGCCGATGATGAGCAGCAGCGCCGGGAGCAATCGGAAGAGTCGGCTCATCGGGCGGCTTCCTCGCTCTCGAGGCGAACCCCCGAGGGGAGATCCAGACGGACGGGGTCGATGTCCTCGATGAGCTGCGCCACCACATCGAACGCGTCGACGCGTTCGAAGCCGGCATCGTGATTGAGGATGATCCGGTGGTTGAGCACGTGGGGCGCGACGGCCCGGACGTCTTCGAAACCCGCGGTGGGCCGCCCGGCGAGCAGGGCGTGGGCGCGCGCGGCTTCGGCGATGCCGATCGCCGCCCGAGGCGAGGCGCCGTGTTTGACGAATCGCCGGACCGGCTCGGGCGCCGCGGCGCTGGTGGGGTGCGTGGCGTTGACGAGGCGGGCGATGTACTTCGAGACGGCGCTCGGGAGGACGATGCGCTCGATCGAGTTGAGCATCGCGTCGATCTGCTGCGCGTCGGCGACGGGCTCGAGGCGGGGCGGCTCGCCGCGGCGCCGGGTGGCGATGATGCGTTCGAGCGTGGCTTCCTGGGGCAAACCGACCTGCAGCTTGAAGAGGAAGCGGTCGAGCTGGGCTTCGGGGAGTGGGTAGGTGCCTTCGAGCTCGACCGGGTTCTGCGAGGCGAGGACGAAGAATGGCGCGGGCAGCGGGCGGGTCTCGCCGAGCGTGGTCACGCGGCGTTCCTGCATGGCTTCGAGCAGGGCGGACTGGGTCTTGGGCGACGCGCGGTTGATCTCATCGGCGAGCAGGATGTTCGTGAAGACGGGACCGGGGCGGAACTCCATGCGCCGGTCCCCGCCCTCTCCCTGCTGGAGGATCGTCGAGCCGACGATGTCGCTGGGCATGAGGTCGGGCGTGAACTGCACACGCCGAAAATCGAGCCGGAGCAGATCGCCGAGGGCCTGGATCAACGTCGTCTTGCCGAGCCCGGGCATGCCCTCGAGGAGCATGTGCCCGCGACTCAAGATGCCGACGAGCACCATCTTGTGCAGGGCTTCCTGGCCGAGCAGCACCTCGTCCATGGCGCCGAGCACGCGCCGGGCGGCTTCGGTCATGGGCTTGAGTTCGTCGGGGGACATGACCTTCTGGCCGCCGTGGTCGGGGGAGTCTTGTGTCACGCGCCGGGCTCCTGAGAGGGCTGAGGCTGGTCGTTTCGCTCGAAGTAGCGACGCACCGCGTCGCGATGGCGCGGAAGGATGACGGGGTTCGCGGCACCGGTTTCGGCAGCGCGGGACGGATCGATCGCGCCGCCGGACGAGCTGTCGCCGGCCATGTCGTCGCCGGGTCGCATCGCGCCGCTGGAAAGCAGGGTGGACTGGGACGGGTCGACGGCGCTCGAGTCGACCTGCACCGGATCGAAACCCGCTCCCTCGATGCTGGAGGGCATTTCGTTCCACGACAGGCGAGCCGCGCCCGGCCCGCGAGAGACACCGCCGCTCCCGATGCCGTCGAGGAGCGCCGCGAGTTGGCCGCCGCTGCACTGGCCGGCGCTGTACTGGCTCATGAGCTCGGCGAGTTGGGCCTGGGCCTCAGCCCGCTGGGCGAGCGCACGCTGCAGGGCGTCGGGATCGATCATGCCACCCGAGGCGAGTTGGCCGAGACCGCTGCAGGCCCCGCCGGAGCACTGCCCGGCGTTCTGAGCCATCTGCTGTGCGGCCTGCTGCTGGGCCTGACGGGCCTGCTGACGCTGCTGATCGCCTTGTTGGGAAAGCGCATCGGCGAGGTTTTGCATGGCCTCCTGAAGCGATTCGGAGTCGATGTTCTCACGCAAAGACTCCAGCGCCTGCTGGAGCGACTCGGACTGCTCGGGGGTCAGGCCCTCGGGCGACTGCTCGAGCATGTCCGCGAGCTGGCTGGCGAATTCTTCAGCGGCTCCGGCGTTTCGGGCCTCGTCGGCGAGATTCTCGGCGGCCTGTTCGGCGAGTTGTTCGAGCTGCTGACGGGCGTGGTCGAGGGCTTCCCAGGTTCGACCCGGGTCGTCGGAGCGGGCCGACTCGCCCAGACTCTCGAGTTCCTCGCGGATCTGCTGGGCCTCGTCGGTCTCAACGGCCTCGACCTCTTCGAGCAGATCAACCTGCTCCTCGAGGCGATCGACCACAGAATCGATGTTGAACCGCTGCGAACTCGGTGATGGCGCCTGGTTGATCGGCACGGCGAGTGCCCCGACGACGAACGCCGCCAGCACCCCGAGACGGATCCCGAGCGAACGGTCGAACCAGTGCACGCGTGGGACACGGACTTCGGTCGGGAGGGTGGTCCATTCGGCGCTGCGCGACATGAGCAGCCCGCCGCAGGAGCAGCGGTCGTCGAGCCACGCGGCTGCCTCATCTTCGGTGAGAACCGTGCGACAGGCGATCGCGCCGATGACACCCCCAACGGGCAGTGCCAGCAGGCCCCAGAGGGCGTGGACCCAGTCCAGGCCGAACCCGAGGCGGAGCGCGAGGGCGACGCCCCCCGCCACGCCGAGTCCGAGCACCACGCCGAGAGCGCTGCCCCGCAGTGCGGTCGCCCGGGCGACACGCCGGATGGTGGTGCGAAGGGCGAGATCGATTTCTGCGGTGTGCGTCATGGGCTGCGTCCGGGCGGGAAAGAGGCGTTCTGCTCGCGACTGGGCGAGATTGAGATGCCGCGACCACCGGAAGAGGCGTGTCGTGGACCCGATCATTTATACGTGATCTTGCGCGTACGGTTTCCTGCACTCCAGGAGGTTGATCGAACCCGCATGAATCGAGGACGCCAGCGACCCGAGTCGGAAACGACCCAGTTTGCATAAATATCCACTGATATGTATATTCATGCCTATGGCCAAGCCGGACCGCCAACGCCTGATTCAGCGACTGCTCAGCGAGCAGTCCATCGACAGCCAGCACGAGCTGCGCGATCGGCTTGCGCAGGTCGGGATTGAGGTCACCCAGGCCACGCTTTCTCGGGATCTTCGGGCCATGGGCATCGTGAAGGCCCCGGGTGGATGGGTTCTCCCCGATGGCCTGAGCCCCGTTCCGGGCCCGGAGGCGTTCGAGAACGCGGTCCGAAGCCACCTGCTATGGGCCAAGGCGGCCGCCAGCCTGGTCGTGATCCGCACCCAGCCGGGGCACGCTGATGCGCTCGCCATCGAGTTCGACCGGTCGCCTCAGGACGAGATGGTCGGCACCATCGCC
>CAXAVQ010000258.1:0-4281 GCA_963971985.1 uncultured bacterium | reverse complement strand
CGAAGTGGACGTAGTTCACCCCGGCCCGCTTCAGACTGACGGCCATCTCGATGCCGATCGGGCCGGCGCCGATGAGAGCAACAGAAGTTGAGTGCATACCCGCACAATAGGGGGCATCTCGGTGGTCGGCCTGTCCGAAGCGTGCTTCAATGCAGCGTCATGAACTCGCCGAACACCGACACCCTCTACTACGACGGCGCCTGCGGCATGTGCCAGCGGACCACCAGGATCCTCCGCGCCCTCGACTGGCTCTCGCGCCTCGAGTTCCGGGACATGACCAAAATCCCCGACGAGGAACTGCCGGTTTCGATCGAGCAGGCGATGCAGGGCATCCCGATGCGAACGCGCACCGGTACGGCGATGGTCGGCTTCCCGGCGGTTCGCCGGGCCCTGCTCCAGACGCCGCTCGGATTCCTGCCGTCGCTGCTGCTGTACGTGCCGGGGATCAGCCACGCCGCGAGAGCGACGTACGACAGGATCGCACGCAACCGGGCCCGGTCCGGGGCCTGCTCGGTCGGTCAGTCGTCGTCCTCATCGTCGTAGTCGATGACGTCGCGCGATTCCTTGATCCAGTTCGCCTGAATCGCTTCGAGGATCCGCTCGTTGCACGGGTGGCCCTCACGCGCCTCGAACTCCTCAAGCTACTCGACCAGTTTGCGCAGTTCCGGGAAGGAAATCCCGACAGGATCCCGGTCCGGGTACTCCTCGACGAGTTCTTCGGCGATCAGTTCGACATCCAGCCAGTGCAGCTTGTCATCCATCGGTCCATCCTCCGCCTACAAAAATACAAACGGCTGCGTCGCCACGCAGCCGTTTGCACCAATGGAAGACCATTGAGAGAAGAGAGAGAGTTGACGTCGCTAGGGGCGAACCCCGAACTACGCCAATTGCCTATTTTCACAATTTGCCGACTTGAAAGCAAGATTCGTGTGAGAAATAGACCCATAATTTTCAAGGCCCCGACGCAAAAACACCCGTACCGACGCGTAAACAGCGATTTGGAATGTAAAAAATTGCTTCGGAATCGAGGTGCGTCGACCTGAGAACCCCTGAATCCGGCGTGTTTCCGGGGCTAATGCGGCACTTCTTTGACCGCGTTCCGGTTCCACGCCGGCACGCGCACGACGATCGGGCCCTTGCCCTCGATCTCGCACTGGCAGGACAACCGGCTGTTCATCTGCAGGCCCGGGGCTTCCTCGACGCGGTCTTCCTCGGCCTCGGTCGGCTCGGAGACCTCGTCCATCCCCTGTTCCACGTAGACATGGCACGTCGAGCAGGCGCCGACCGCTCCGCACGCGTGCTCGATGTTGATGCCGTTCTCGACGGCCACCTCGAGCAGGTGCTCGCCCTTCGCCGCCATCACTTCCCACTCGGCCTTGTCCGTGCCGGTCAGGTCCTGCGGGTCTTCGAGGATGAACTTCACGGGGACTTCCTTGGGGCCGTGGTCGTGGTCGGAATGCCTCAGGTGCATAGGGGATCGGTCCTCGGTCAACTGGTCTCAAAACAGGGATACCGGCCCGCAGGGACGGGTCGGACCGGATGATAGCCCTCGGCCTCGGTTGAGGCGACGATGGTGCGCACGCGATTCACCCCTCCCCATCCGCCCAGCCGGAGGCGTCAGTCTGTGAAATCAACCCCGATCGCGGGGTTTGTCGAAGCCGGTTCAGGATCCGACCGATAACGACCGGTATGCGCATCTACCTTGACGACGAACTCATCGACGAATCCGGCTCCACGCTCGCCAAAGCCCTCGAGGCGGCGTCCGCCAAGGCCGGGGAGCGACTGCTCATCGGCGTCACCGCCGACGGCGAGCCGGTCCCCGACGCCCAACTCGCCGATCCTCCTCTGACCGAGCCCTTCGCCGGCGAACTCCGCTTCACCTCCGCCGACCCGGTCTCGCTGGTCCGCGTGACGCTGCTCGAGGCCGCCGATCACTTGGAGTCCAGCAAGGAAAAGCAGGCGGCGATCGCCCAGCAGATCCAGCTCGGCGAGCTCTCCCGCGCCATGCCCGAACTCTCCAACGTGCTGGACACCTGGCAGCAGGTCGAGCAGTGCATCACCCTGTCGCGCCAGGTCAACGGCATCGAACTCGGGCACGTCAATGGTGAGGACACCTTCGAGCAGCTCGCGTCGCATCTGACCACCCGCCTCGGCGAGATCCGCGATGCGATCAACGCCCGCGACCTGTCCACCCTCGCCGATATCCTCGCCTACGACATGGACGAGCAGGCCGACGCGTGGACCGGCGTTCTGCGCGATCTGGCCGCCGGCTGTCGCGCTTCGGCGGCGTGAACGCGTAGCATCTGAATACTCACGCGGCGCCACGGGCGTCGCCCTTCTCCCGTGGGGCCGATGTGTCGAGCAAAGCCAAAGCAACCAAATCCGAGAAGATCGACGAACTGATGGAGCAGGCCTCCAGCGCGCTCGCGAAGACGGACTACTTCGCCTGCGAGCGACTGGCCCTCGAAGCGCTCAACCTCGCCTTCGAGGTGAGCGACTATGAGCGCATGGCCCGCATCGTGCTCCCGCTCCAAGAAGCCCGGCGCCAGAAGCGACTCGAGGCACTCGATCGCGGCGAGGTCATCCGCCTGAACGAAGCCGATCAGGAACTCCTGCTCGAAGAGCACCAGATCGAGGCCGGTTGCTACCTGTTCGAGCCGCTGCTCGTCGGGGCCGATGGACGGGACCTGCGCGAGCGGGCGAACCAGCAGGGGGTGCCGGTTCTCGTCGTTGTCCGCGAGCCACGCACCAGCGCGGGCGAGTGGCCGATCGTGATGATCGGCCCGCAGACGATTCGCACCAAAGTCCGCCCTCCCGGGCGCAAGGACGAGGATGAGGTCACCGTCGAGTGGATGCAGAACGCCAGCGAAGCCCTCGGCGACGCCGCGATCATGCGTGTCGATACGACTCGTGACGCCTCAGATCAGGTCGGCCAGCTCCTCGACTTCCTCGGTACCTGCCCCGAGCACGAGAAACTGCATCAGGCGCTCGAGGGAGCGTGTCGAGCGGCGATGAAGGAAGCCGCCGCCAAGGCCGCGAAGAAAGCGTCCTGAATCCGCTTCAGCCAGAACCGATCAATTCGACAGCACGCCCGGCACCGGTGCCGGGCGTGCTGCGTTGAGGAGGTCCGAGAGTGTGGTTCGGAGCGCTTTGGCTTACCAGTCGCTGCGACGGTTGCGGCTGTACCGCTCGTTGCGCGCGTTCTGATCGCCCAGAACCGCACCGCCAACGGCACCCGAGATCGCGCCGATTGCGGCACCGTCTCCTTCGTTCCCAGAGAGGGCGCCGATGCCGAGCCCTGCGAGTGCGCCGAGAGCGGCTCCGGACATCGCCCCTTCGGCGGCGTTGTTGCAGCCGACCGAGACGAAAGCCATCGACGACGCGAGAGCACCCGCCATCACGACGCGGATGCCGCGAGAAGCGAGACCGGAGTGTGATTCTGTGCGTGCCATGGTGGTCTGTCCTTTCTCTCTCCGGGAAATACCGCGGAGGTGTGATTCGAAGAGGGGATACAACGCTCGCCTTGCAGCGGTTGCATCCGTACAGTGAACGGCGGGTCGCGGACCCCTATTCCACAGACTCTTACCGGGTTCTCCCGCCCTTCTGAATGCGGGATTCTGGCCGGAGAAATGGCATGTTCCGTCGTATCCTGAATCGCCGGGCGATCCTCGAAGCCGGTGAGCGAGCGCGTCTGACCCACTCGCTCTGGCTCTCCCATCATCTTGTAGGTAGATCGCGGATCGGCGGCGGTAAGCCGGGTCGGGCGACGACGGGGCTCCCGGAAATCCCCCGTCGGAAGGTGGACGACGGGGGGTTCGATGAGATCATGGCAACGCCCCTCGGACGGGCCTGGGCCGAAGACTGGTGGGACGGGGCCATCGAGCAGGTCCGCGATGTGGAGTAACCTGTCCGCGTACGTTTCGATAAAGACGGACGCAATGGATCGGTTCCCCTGAACCGGTCGATATCGACTCGGTACGACGCACGCACGCGAACCACCCACGCCCGAGGACACGCGATCCCATGACCGATCAGGCCGACCCTCAAACCGAATCAAGCGCCCCCGACGCAACCCCCGTGTCCGGGCCTGTGCGCACCACGGTCGCCCCACGCTGGATGCGCAAAATGCTGATCTTTCTCATCGTCTGCTTCGGTCTGGGAACCTGGGGTCTGCTCGACGCGGCGGTCATTTATCCCAACCGTGGCGAACGATACAGCGAGTTCATGCTGGCCCAGTACCTTGAGCACGCCGACAAAATCGGTGTTCTGCCCATCGCCCGT
>CAXAVQ010000257.1:0-4288 GCA_963971985.1 uncultured bacterium | reverse complement strand
CGCGGATGAGCGGCTCGCTCTCGTGCCCGACGGTGGCGGGGTTGGTCGGCTCGGTGCCGGGCATGACCGGTCCGGGGGAGACCGGCGTGGTTCTGGAGGGCAGGAGGGTGCTGCAGGCCGAGAGGGCGACGAGGGCGGTGATGACCAGCCCGGCGGTCAGCCACACGAGCCGGACCGGCGCCACGCCGTGCCAGCGGGTGGGCTGGATGGGGTGGTCTTCCTGGGGGGCGGTGGGGGACTGGCCGGGCGTCTCGGTCATGGCACCATCATCGTCGATTGGGGGCGGTTTCGTCGAGGGGCTCGAGGGTGATGGGTGTGTCGATGGTTACGGGCCAAGTCGCCAGGGGGGGTTCATCGTCGTGGAGCAGTTGGAGTTCGAGGTGGGTTCGGAGGTCGTCGATCGTCTGTCCTTGATGTTCAAGAAACGGAGCGGACTCGTCTGCGGTGAGCACGTCGACGCTGCCAAAGACTGGGACCGCTATCTCGACGTAGTTTTGCCAACGTCCCGGTGGAAGCCGCGTTGCCGAATCAGTTCGGCCTGAGGTGTAGCCACTTAGCGAGATGGACTTTCCGCCGAGTTCGACGCTCTT
Organism: uncultured bacterium; assembly: GCA_963971985.1. Taxonomy (GTDB): domain Bacteria; phylum Planctomycetota; class Phycisphaerae; order Phycisphaerales; family UBA1924; genus JANSXG01. Next base: position 3,698 of record CAXAVQ010000257.1, on the reverse strand, counting down.
GCTGTGCGTAGCGATACCCCGGACCTGAGATAGCGATCCACTCTGGATCAGGACCGTGCACACACGTGTCCGCAGAAGGGCGTACGGGTCGTCAACGTCCTTCAAAGTAACTTCATGGCCGACATACACGCCGGAGCGTGCGACCTCGTTCCACGTCTCCGGCGTGGCGGTTGTGACGGGGTCGGCAAGAAAGAAGAGACCGATGAGCAGTGCAGACGTGGTATCTGGTTTGGGTCGCGAGGGGTCTCCGAGATCGTCTGAGATCAGGCCGTGTTCCCTTGCGTGGGCAGCGATGCGTGGTTGCCAGTCGTCGCGCAGGGCTTGGGCGAGGCGGGCCCCCAGTTCGTCGGCGTGAGGACGGAGTTCGCCGCGCTCTCCGAGTTCCACAAACTGTGCGAGCAGAGCGAGAACGGTCTCGATGTCAGCCTCGCCGGGGCGGGGCTCGATCGGCGAAGACGCGAAGACACGCTTGACCTTCGGCGTGGCGGTCAGTTCTTCGGTCCACTCTGCGAAAACGGTCGGCGGGTCGGTCGAGTCTTCGGTCATCGACACATCAACGATGATCTTGAGTTCGAACGGTCCTTCGAGAGCGGGATCGTGATCGGCGTCGAGAAGGACGGTGCTGAAGGACGAGCCTGACGATCCTCCCTTCGCGAAGGCCAGTGGCCTGGTTGCGATCGAGCCGCGCCCCGGCGGCCAGTGTTCCTTCCCGTTGGCGACAACGCTCTTGAGTGACTCCACGACAGAGTAGCCGTCGAGCGCCTCAAGCTCGTCGTGGCGAAGAGTACCGACCATGCGTCGACCGACATTGTATTCCCGTCCCGGGATCACCTCGTCGGGCATGATCGGTTCGATGAGGAATAGTGAACTGGCAAACTCCTTGCGAGTTTTCGCCGACGCGTTCTGCAAAGGATCGGTGGCGAAGAACAGGCGGTGCCATCGCGACACGAAGCCTTTGGGGAAGTCGGATTCCGCCGCCTCCTGAGATATCCGAGTCGCTGCTGCGCCGATCAGATCCGCGTGCTCCGCGAGCCCGTTCTCTTCGCTGAGTGCTTCGAGCTTCGCGAGGGCGTCGTCTGAGCCTGCTTCGGCATCGCGAATGGCTCGGCTGAGGGGGTCGACCGGTGCTGCGGCGTTCGATTGGTCTTCGCACGCCACCAGCGGTGCGAATCCGACCAGCGCCATCGCGAAAAACACTGCTTTCCAAGGCTTCATGGGCTTCCTCCTCCTTACCACCATAATGAAAAAAGCCGCCAGATCGGCGGCTTTCTGATCATTCGGCGAGATCGGCTCGGTCAGAAGCTCAACTCACGCAGGCCCAACCCGAACGCTTCCAGGCGCTCCTTCACCTCGTCGAGCGACGTGGTGCCGAAGTTCTTGACGCCCATGAGTTCGGCCTCGGTGCGGGCCGCGAGGTCGCCGATGGTCTGGATGCCGAGCACCTGCAGCGCCTTGCGGGCGCGGACGGAGAGGCCCAGTTCGGTGACCGACTTGCCGAGCACGCCCTCGTTGCCGCCCTGGCCCTTGACCGATTCGGCGACGCGGGCGCGCATGCGGCGGTGCTGGTCTTCCAGGCCCTGGCCGAGGCGCAGGTTCTTGGCGTTGAGCATCTGCTTGATCTCGATGAGGCTCGCCTCGCCGAAGTTCTTGTAGCCCATCAGTTCCGCCTCGGTGACGCGGAGCAGGTCGCCCAGCGTGCGGATGTTCATCTTCTTGAGGCAGTTGCGGGCGCGGACGGTCAGTTCGAAGTCGGTGACCGGGGTGTCGTACAGCGCGTTGCGCTTGGCGAGGTCGCGGTCGTGCTCCTCGTCGATGTACATGTCCTTGGAGGCGACGACGTCCTCGTAGAACAGGCGGGCCCGCGGGTGGTTCGGGTTGGTGTCGAGCACCTGGCGCAGGCACTTCTCGGCCGAGCGGTAGTCGCCCTGGTCCTCGTAGAGCACCGCGAGGTTGATCAGGACGTTCACCGGCGCGGGGCGCTGCTCGGAGGCGCGCTCGTAGAGCGCGATGGCCTCGTTCTCCTCGCCCAGCAGGTCCAACTCGTAGGCGAGCTTGAACAGAGCCCGGGCATCGTTCGGGGCGGCGTTGACGGCCTTGCGGAACGCCGCCACGGCACCCGTGCGGTCCCCGCGCTCGCGACAGGCGTCGCCGTCACGCACGTGCTGGCTCGCGGCGGCGGTGTCGCCTGCTGCCTCGCTCGCGCCGATCATGATGTCCATCGGGTCTTGGTTCTGGGCCATGTACGCGTGCTCCCTGATTCTCGGCCTCGGCCCCCGGCCTCGCGGGCCGGGGCGGACGAGAAAAGTCGTGTGTGGTGCGTCACGCCGGATCCGGGCAGGACCGCGTCGCGACGGGATATCGTAGGAAAACCGGTCGGATTCCTCAAATCCACGGGCTCTGGACCCGCTTCAGGAGGGGGAGGGGCCCTGCTGGGGCGAGACGGAGGCCGGGTCGTAGCCGCCGAGGTCGTAGCCGCTCTCGGGGTCGGGCAGGGCGCCGCTGAAGCCGGCCTCATCGGCGTCGTGCTCGCGCAGGACCTTCATGTTCTTCCACTTGCCCCCCAGGAAGCGGGCGAAGAAGGCGATGGACAGCGCGATGATGTACGCGGCGGCGGCGATCCACGGGCCCAGCGAACCCAGATCCTCGTGGTAGGCGATGAAGTACTTCCCGCCACCCACGATGATGCCCCAGCTCAGGACCATCGTGACCACACCGGGCCAGACCGTATCCCCGGCCCCGCGAAGGACGCCCGAGAGCGAGATGGCGATCGCGTCGAACAACTGGAACATGGCCGCGAGGATCAGCAGTTTCGAGCCAATCTCGACGATCTGCTCGGTGACCGCCGGGTCGTAGTCCGCTCCGATGAACAGGCGGACCAGCCATTCGCGGAAGATCACGAAGATCGCGGCGCAGACCGACATGTAGGCCACGGTCAGCCAGAGGCCCAGCCACGCCCGCTTCACGGCGATATCCATCCGCTTCGCGCCGATGTACTTGCCCACGATCGCGGTCAGGGCGATCGAGATGCCCACCGCGGGCATGAAACTGAGGTGCATGTACTGGAGCGTGATCCATCCCGCGGCGTTGTTCACCGCCGGCTGGCCCGGCTTGTCGAAGTGGGCGACGAACCCGGTCATGAACACGAACCAGCAGACCAGTTCGTTGGCGCCCATCAGCCCGGCGGGCCAGCCGATGCGCAGGATGTCCTTGACGTGGGCGAAGCTGTATCGCCACGCGCGTCGCGTGTGGTAGGCCGCATCGGTCTTGGGCGCGAGGAACAGGGCGAAGGGGATGACCAGTTCGACGATGCCGCCGGCGACGGTCGACAGGGCCGCGCCGATCACGCCCATGCCCTCCCAGCCGCTCTGCCACTGCGCACCGGGGAACGGCAGGCCGACCCGCCCGAGCACGAGGTAGTTGCACAGCAGGATGTTGACGATGTTGCCGACGATGGCCGAGACCATGACCACTGAGGGCTTGTGGATGCCGTAGAAGAAGTGCCCGAGCGCGCGGCTGCCGAGCGTGAAGACCATGCCCAGCAGCAGGATGCCGCCGTACTGGTTCTGCATCGCCGACACGGCCTCGCTCGGGGCCGTCAGGTCGAAGATGGCCTGCTGGGCCAGGAAGACCTGGGGCAGGAAGATGGCGAAGGGCACGAACACGACCTTGTAGCCACTCGGCGGACGGCGATTCCACGA
>CAXAVQ010000256.1:0-4297 GCA_963971985.1 uncultured bacterium | reverse complement strand
CGCATCGCTGCGGCCCACGCGCGGGGCTTTCTTCTCGCCATCGCCGAGGCCGAGGTCGTCCACCCGCCCGGCGGCCTGTTCATAGACATCGGCGAGTTTCGCGCCGAGCTCGACGGCCCGCTGCGGGTCCGACCCCGGCAGTCTCGCTGCGTCGAGCGCGCGCAGGCGCGAGGGCGTGATCGGGTTGGCGTGGTAGCTCGGGGCGGTGCGGATCTGCTGGGCCGAGACCTCGGAGGCCATCTGGTGGAAGAGCGCGAGCGCCCAGCCGGAGGCGGCGCACTGCGCGGGCGATCCGGTGAAGCGGCTGCCCTCTATGAAGCGGAACAGTTCGTAGATCCGTCCGGAGAGTTCGAGGATGCTGCGCTTCGAGGAGCGCGTGCCGAGCAGTTGGGGGAGCGGGAACCCCGCGGAGGCGAGGCGGAGCTGCAGTTCGTGGGCGAAGCGGGCCTGCGCCGGGGCGTCGGGGCCGGAGGCGCGGCGCTTGAGCACGAACGCGCCGTTCTCGGCCCGGATCAGCAGCTTGGGCGTCAGTGCCGAGCCGCGCTTGAACTGCGCGATTGAGCGGATGACGCCGAGGTCGTAGTGGGAGAGCACGATCGCGAGTTCGGCCGGTTCGAACGGCGACGGGCCGGTCGGAGCCGGGTCGGGCGCGACAGTCGGGCGAGGTTGTTCGACGCTGGTTTCGGGCATCGCGGTGCATCCTCTGGCGTGAAGTCGACCGGTCCGGTCTTACTCTACGTTCTGCACCTGCTCCTTGATCCGGTCGATCGCGCCTTTCACCTCAACAATCGCGCGGCTGATCTCAGCATCCGAGCTCTTGCTGGCGATGGTGTTGGCCTCGCGGAGCATTTCCTGGGTCAGGAAGTCCAGCGTGCGCCCGATGGGGCGCTCGTCGTCATCCTTGAGCAGTTCCTCGAACTGGTCGAGATGGGCGCCGAGCCGGGTGATCTCCTCGGCGATGTCGCTGCGTTCGGCGAAGATCGCGACCTCTTTGATCAGGTCACCGGGCTCCAGTTTGCGCCCGACCTCCTCGAGCAGGGCCTCGATGCGCTGGCGGAGCCGGTCCTGGTACTCGGCGACCACGAGCGGGGCCCGCTCGGCGATGGTCTTGAGACGCTCGGCGATGATGCCGTGGTGGCCCATGAGGTCCTCGATGAGCATCAGCCCCTCGCGCCGGCGCATCGAGACGAGATGGTCGCAGGCCTCGTCGAGCAGCGCCGAGATGTGCGAGCGCATCTCGCGCTGGTGGCCCTCGTCCTCGGCGGCGGGCTGGAGCACGCCGGGCAGGTGCAGCAGGGAGCCGAGGCCGATGGACATGGAGCCGTCGGCGACCTGTTTGGTCTTCTGGAGCTGTTCGATGTAGCGCTCGAGCGCGTGGTGGTTCACGTCGAGGGCCGCGGTCGCGCTGCTGGAGGAGATCTTGATCGTGCAGACGATCGAGCCGCGTGTCAGGCGACGGCGGAGGCCGGATTCGAGTTCCGGTTCGAGGTGCTGCAGTTCTTCGGGGAGCCGGATCGACGCCTTGAAGTACTTGTTGTTGAGCGAACGGACCTCGAGGTGGCAGTGGACGCCGTCCACGGTGGACGATGCGTCGCCGAATCCGGTCATGCTTCGGATCAAAGTCAGATCTCCGTTCGTGTGTCAGGATCGGCGCTGGGCCGCTTCAGCCCTCGGGCGTGCCGTCAGCGGGGGGCATGTCAAGATCCGGGTCCACCGTCGGCGGGGCGGGCGGCGAATCAGAGGGAGGCATGGCAGGGACCTCTCCTTCCTCTAGGCCTGGGATCGGTCCCTCGCCGGGAGTGAGATTGATCGTCTCACCGCTCTCCGTTCGGATCCCTGGAGTTGACTCTGAGCCGTCGGCGCCAGCGGCGGTGCTCGCTTCTTCCTCAACGGGTGCCGCCGACGGGCGGACCACGTAGTTCAGCCCGGCCGCGGAGACCAGGAAGACGATGAAGATGGAGATGGTCAGGGTGGTCAGGACGTCGCCGGTCTTAGCGCCGAACGCGGTCTGGCCCGCTCCGCCATCGGACGACGAACCGAACGCGCCGGACAGCCCGCCGCCCTGCGGCTTCTGAATGAGCACGATCAGGATCATCGTCAGGGAGACGAACAGGAACCCGACGATGCCGAGGCCGATCCAGAGTTGTTGCGAGGCGAGGGTGGTCACGGTCTGGCCTTGGTGAAAGGAGGTCTGGGGGTGCGCACGCCAGCGGGCGTCGCCCACCCCGGGTCAGGATCGTTGTTTGGAGGCTGTCCTCCAGCATTGCACAGACCCGCTTCCGGGGCCTCCGGCGCGGGACGGAGATTCTACGTCAAGCGCGGCGGACCGTCGACCGACGACGCGGTTTCGGTCGCCCCCGGGTCAGAGGGCCGCCTGGCAGATCGCCAAGAAGGATTCGGCTTTCAGTGAGGCCCCGCCGATCAGCCCGCCGTCGATATCGGGCTGGCTGAAGAGATCGGCAGCGTTCTCCGGCTTGACGGACCCTCCATAGAGAATCCGCATCTCCGTGGCCGGCTGCTGTCCGAACAGGTCTTCGAGAACGGTTCGGGCGGCGTGGTGCGCCGCCTGGGCGTCCTCGGGCGTGGCGGTCCTGCCGGTGCCGATGGCCCAGACGGGCTCGTAGGCGATGACCAGCCGATTCAGGGAGTCCGACGACACACCCTTCAGACCGGCCCGGAGTTGGCGTTCGTTCACCGCGTCGGTGTGGCCCGCTTCGCGCTGATCGAGCGTCTCGCCGATGCACAGCACGACATGCAGGCCCGCATCGAGCCCGGCCTTCGTCTTCGCGTTGATCAGTTCATCGCTCTCGCCGATCACGTGACGCCGTTCGGAGTGCCCGGTCAGCAGCCAGTCGCACCCGATATCGGTGATCATCTCGTTTGAGATTTCGCCGGTGAAGGCACCGTTGGGCTCCGGCCACGTGTTCTGAGCGCCGAGTTGCACGCCCCCCGTGCCGACCTCGGCCAGCGCGTATCGCACCGCGTCGAGGTGGACGGCGGAGGGGAACACCACCCGCTCGACGGCCTGCATGCCCTTGGAGCCCGAGGCGACGGCGCGGGTCAGCGCGACCGCGTCCTCTCGCTTCAGGTTCATCTTCCAGTTGCCGGCGACGATGGGGGTTCTGTGCGTGTTGGTGCTCATAGCGCGAGTATAGCCGCGCGGTCCGCCTGCACGATCAGACGTCGGCCTCGTCGCCCGATTCAGTTTCTGCCTGTTCCTTCTTCCGCTTCATCTCCTCCAGTCGACGCTGGGTCTCCAGCAGTCGCTCGGTGGATTCCTGGAGTTCGCGGCGCAGTCGCTCAGCTTCGGTATCGGGCTCGACGGTCGGTTTCGCAGGCTTGGCGTCTGCGGGTTCGGGCTGTTGGGCGTCACTCGGCGTCGTTGAGGCGGGCGCATCCCGTGCTGCTTCGGCCCTTTGGATCATTTCATTGGCCAGGTCGTTCTTGCCCTGGGCCTGCATGAGCACCGCCACCGTGAACCACGATTCGTAGGACGGTTTGCGATGCGCGTACCCCACGGCGCGGCTGACGATGGAGTTCAACTCGAGCGCGGGGCCGAACAGTTCTTCTCCCCGGATCGGGATCGTGCGCAGCGACGGATCCGCCGCGAACGCTTCGGCGAGCTGCTCACCGGCCTTGTCGAACTGGCCATCGGCGGCGTAGGCGATGCCGAGCAGGCGCTGGGCCTGCCGGTTCGGCTGGGCGTCGTCTGCCTCGCTCCGGCGCTGCTCGTCCGCAGCCGAGGCGAACAGAGAGATGGCGTCGCTGTAATTGCCGCGGCGCATCGCTTCCTCGCCTCGCTCGCGATCGGTCGGTGGTTCGGCGTTCGGATCCACGCCGATCAGCTGCGGGTCGTAGCGTCGTGCCAGTTCGATGAGCGTCGAGGTGTCGGGGTTGTCGTAGGTGCGGTAATAGCGATAACTGCGCGGGTAGTAGTAGCGACCGTAGAAGCCGGAGCCGCGTCCGTAGGTGATGATCGGGTAGCCGGTGCCGAAGGGGTAGTAGTAGTCGCCACCGTGGTAGTAGTACGAGCCGGACCTCACGCGCACACGGACCGAGTTTGAGCCGCTCGGCTGCGAGGGCTGCGATGGGGTCGGCGAGGCGGACGGTGGCGCTGGCGTCGGTTGCTGCGGGGGCTGATACCAGACACTGTCGTCCGGATCGGCGATCGCAGCGGAAGAACCCGCGAGCAGAATCACGGCGCCAGCGATGAGGTGAGTCAGAGCAATCGGCATGGGAGGCCTTTCCGGGAAACCGGACCGCCTGGTCCGGGTGATGAACAGTCATCAAAGTGTAC
>CAXAVQ010000255.1:0-4349 GCA_963971985.1 uncultured bacterium | reverse complement strand
CGTCGGTGGCTTCAACGACCGCGCGTTCTACTGGACACACGAAGGAGGCATGCGCCCTCTCCGCACCGTCGCCATCGAGAGCGGCATCGCCATCCCCTGCTGCACCCGCTTCCTCAACGCCCTCGACGTCAGCGACGACGGTCGCACCGTCCTCGTCCGTGGTCGCGGGCGCGACCTCGTCGTCACCCTCGGTGAAGACGCTGTCCCCGGCGACGCCAACGGTGACGGCAACGTCGATCTGCAGGATCTCAACCTCCTGATGTCAGCCTTCGGCATCGAGTCCGGCAACGGCGACCTCAACGGCGACGGCATCGTCGACCTGCGGGACCTCAACCTCCTGCTTCAGCACTTCGGAGATTGAACCGACCCGGACCTCAGCCCGACACGTCGAGCGAGTTCCGCGAGTACGCAATACTCGAAGCCGCGGCGTTCTTCATCGCCGGGTTGCGATACATCGGGATCGAAGCCGACTCCAGGTTCGTAGCCGAAGCCGAAGCCTGACCTTCAACGATCGCCCGGATCGCCTCCGCGCTGCGGAGGTCCGAGGCGTTCGTTGTGGGCTCAGGCCCGTTCTCGGTGAAACGGATGCCGCCGGGCACCCTGGCGCCGACCAGCGCGTCGATCCGCTCAGTCCGGCTTGCTTCCGTCGGACGGATGCTCTGGACAGTGCTGGTCAGCCCGACCGAATCGCTCGGACGCGACGCCGGTTGGGCAGCCGGACCGGTCTGGCGGACCACCGGGTTGACCGGACGGACCGCCGTGTTCGGCTTCACGCCGTACGCGCGGGCGAGGTGGAACGGGATGGACGGTCCGGAGACGTTCATGGCTGCTTCATTACGAAGATAGCCACCAGCCACGGTCTGTCGAGCGGGTAACTCCGCCCGGACGCGCCAAAAGCGCGTCTTCTGCGTCCAGAACCGCAGATCTTGCGCCGAATCGAACCAATGCGGGCGACAGGAATCGAACCTGCACGTCGTAAAGACACGGGAACCTAAATCCCGCGCGTCTGCCAGTTCCGCCACGCCCGCGGAGAACCCGCCCATTCTATCGGCGATTCTGCGTGACCGACGCCCCGCCGGGTAGCATGATGATCAGGAACCGATACGTACGGGCTCAACCCGGGCCGTCGGGATCCCAAGAAGACGGGGAAGAATCGGACGCACCCCACAGACCCACGAAGGAGCGCACCATGGGCCTCGGCCAGAAACTCAGCGTGAACATCGCCCCACTGCTTCTGCGCACGGGGCTCGCGGCGACCTTCATCTGGATCGGCACGCCCATGCTCCGCACCATGGACCTGACCGCCCAGCAGACCGCGATCCTCGCCAACGCCGATATCCGCCAGCCCGACGCCGCCAAGCCGCCGGCGACGACACCTCCCGCAAGCCCGGATGAAGACGCCGAACCGGCATCGCCGGACGCGACCGAAACGCCTTTGACACCTCCGCCCCTCTCCGGAGTCTCGCTCACCCGACGCGCCGCGCAACCGGATCCCGACCAACCCGCCGACGCCGCCATCGGCAGTCCCGCGTACACCGCCGCCCAGTTCGAGGGCACCGACCAGACCGCCCGGCGCTGGGTGCTCGTCGCCCTCACCGCCCTCGAAGCCGCCCAGCCGGTCGACGACGGGGACGACGCGACCGCGAACCGCTCGATTCTCCCCACCGCGGTGAGCAACGGCGGCGTCTGGGTCAAGGTCGGCTCCATCGCCTTCGCCCTCATCGTCGCCTTCGGCGGCTACGCCGTCATCATCGGCTTCTTCACCCGCGTCTGGGCCCTCGGACTCGCCCTCTGCACCGGTCTCTCGATGTGGGTGCTCGAACTCGGACCGGCCTGGGCCTCGCGCGACGGCATCCTCGGCTTCCTCCCGGACCCTCAGATCAGCGACCCAGCCGCCTCGGCCGAGGTGTGGATGCCACTCATGCTCCACTTCGTGGTGCTGATGACCGCGCTCGGGCTGCTGATCGTCGGACCGGGCAAGCTCAGCCTCGACCACCTCATGTTCGGTCGGGGCGAGAAAGCCCACCGTCGTGACGGCTTCCCCCCGAACCGTTCGGCCGATCGGTTGCGATAGACTGCTCCCATGGCCCGAACGAAGTGGACTGAGCGACGAACCGTGGAGCGCGCCCTGCCGTGGGCGGTCTCGGTCGCCCTCCACGCTGCGCTCGTCATCGGCGGCGTCTTCCTCGTCTGGTCGGTCTCCCGCCCGGAAAAGCCCGCAGGCCCCCCCGTCGAAACCAGTTTCTTCAACCCGGCCATGGCCCCGGATTCTCCCAGCGACGAACCGGAATCCGCCGACGCCGAACGCCCATCGCCAACCGACCTGCCCGAGCCCGAGCAGGTGCTGACCGAGGTCCAGCGCCCGGAACTGTTCGAACCGACCATCCGGACCGCCGAAACGCCCAACCCCGAACCCCGACGCGATGTGGGCGAGATTGAGCAGTTGCAGGACGCTCGTATGGCCCGTCGCTACCCCGAAGTCCGTTTCGCGGGTCTGGGCGCTGGCAACGCGCAGGACGTGGTCTACGTCATCGACGCCTCCGGGCCGATGGTCAGTTCGCTCCCCAGCGTGAAGGCCATGCTCAAGCAGTCCATGGACCAGCTCGGCGCGAGCCAGCGGTTCCAGGTCATCCTTTTTCAGGACGAGGGCTTCGTCGCCGCCCCGGACCCGGTCAACGCCGGAGCCCAGCGCCAGTGGCGCCTGATCCGGGCCCTGCGCGAGAACCGCAGCGCGGTCTTCGACTGGGTCGAGGGCGTGCAGGCCTCCGGTCGCGGCAACCCGGTCCCGGCCCTCGAACACGCCGTGGCCCTGCTGCAGGCATCGGAAACCGGCTCGATCTTCATCCTCTCTCGTGCCAGCGCCGGCTCGGGAGCGTGGGAGCAGAGCCGCGAGGAGATCCTCGCGACGCTCGACCGGCTGAACCCGCGCGACGAGCGGACCGGGCGACGGCGTCTGGCGATCCACACCGTGCAGTTCATCGACCTCGACTCGGCGGGCGTCCTCGAAGCGATCGCGCGCGAGCACGGGTCCGCACGCGGGAATTCGTTTACGGTGATCTCTCGTGAGGAGCTCGACGAGCTGCTCGGCCCGCAGTGACAATCGGAGCGGTATGCGACCCACAACCACACGAACAGCCCTCGCCGCAACCACGCTCCTCGCGCTGGCCCCGGCCGCCCTCGCGCAGGACGAAGCCCCGCAGACGACCTCGCTCTTCGAGGCATTCTTCGTGCAGCGCCACGCCGACACCGGCAACATCGAACTGCTCGGCACCGCGATCATCTGGCTGCTGCTCGCGCTCTCGGCGGTCTGCGTCGGGCTGATCATCTCCATCGCGCTGGAAACCAAGCGGGAGAAGATCCTGCCGGACCAGACCCTGAAGGCCGCCAGGACCGCTCTTGGCAAAGCCGACTACGAGGGCGGTCTGAAGGCCGTCTCCTCCGACGACTCCTTCTTCGCCCGCGTGCTCCACGCCGCCCTCACCGACGCACCGAGCGGCTTCGGCTCCATGATCCGGGGCCTCGACCAGACCGCCGAGGAACTCACGATCAAACGCCTGCGCAAAGTCGAACCCCTCAACGTCATCGGCGGCGTCGCCCCCATGGTCGGCCTGTTCGGCACGGTCTACGGCATGATCCTCGCTTTCCGCGAGATCGTCGCCGCCGGCGGCACGCCCAACCCCGTCGGCCTCGCCGCGGGCATCGGCACCGCCCTCACCACGACCTTCTGGGGACTTGTCGTCGCGATCCCGGCCCTCGCCGGCTACGCCCTGCTCCGCAACAAGATCGACGCGCTCACCGTCGAAGCGACCCGCGAAGCCGAGGAGCTTGTCAACCGCTTCAAGCCGACCACCGAAGCGCCAACCACCGAATCGCGGGCGCCCGAGAAGACCAAGGTCGCGAAGAGCGCGTGAGTTCCCGCGTCTACCAACGCGGCGCAGCGGGTGTCAACGCGAACATGACGCCGATGATCGACGTGGTGTTCCTGCTGATCATCTTCTTCATGCTGGTCAGCCAGATCCAGCGCGCCCGCCTTGTCGACCTCACGCTCCCCGAGATCGTCGACGCCAAAACCGACGAACCGGCGCGCGAATCCGTCGTCGTCATCAACGTCGTGCCGCAGGACCGCAGCGGTGCCCCTTACCGTCTCGGCACGCTCGAGTTCGACGACGACCGCGCCGGCCTCGACGGCCTCGTCCGCCAGCTCGTCCGCGAACGCGAACGCGACCCGCAATCGATCGTCATCGTCCGGGCCGATCGCACCGAGGCGTACGAGCGCGTCCACCCCGTCCTGCAGGCCGTCAGCGACGCCGGCCTGACGCGCGTCCAACTGCTCACGCTCTCGGAGGACA
>CAXAVQ010000254.1:0-4354 GCA_963971985.1 uncultured bacterium | reverse complement strand
AGTCGAGGACGGCCCACTGAGGGCCGTCAGGTCCAGCGACGAGCGCGGGGACGGGACGAGTCGGGGCGACGTTGTAGCGCGGAAGGTCGAGCGCGTCGAGGGCGTCCTCACCGCTGGCCTCCGGAAAGGCGCGGGCGAGGTCGGTGGCGGTCTTGACGAGCTGCTCGATGCGCGCCTGAGTGGCGAGGCTCTTCAGGGTGGTGATGCTGACTCCGAACCTGCCGGACTCCTGTGGTATGTCGGACACCGCAACACCGACGCACAGAATCCCTTCCGTGGTCTCCTGATCGTCGATGGCGTATCGGGTATGCCGGATCTGTTCGAGTTCCAGTTCGAGCTCGGCGGCCGTCGTTTTCGAGTATCTCGTCAGCGACGGAAGCGGCTCCGCGGCGTGCAGTCGCTCGGCGCTCTCGTCCCTGGGGAGATCCGCGAGCATGGCCTTGCCGAGTGCCGTACAGCTTGCCGGCAGCCGAAGGCCGACACTCGATGCGATCTGGATGCGCTGATTGCCGTCGTGTCGACCGAGGTAGATGACCTCGAGCCCGTCGAGCGAGGCGAGCTGGATGGTTTCGCTCATGCTGGGAGAAAGATTCTGGCAGGCCTTAGTGAAGCTGCGCAACGGGTCGAGGGCGGACACGTAGGCCTGGCCGAATTCAAACAGTCGCGGCCCGAGCATGAAGCCATGGTCAGTCTCGATCACCATCCCGGAGTCCGAGAGTGCGGCACAGATATTCGCCGCCGAAGAACGCGGGATCTTGGCGGATGCGGCCATTTGGCCGATGGAGATCGGCAGGCCGCGGCTCTTGGCCAGCATCGCGAGGATGACGGTCGCACGTGTGACTGCGGGCGAGGCCGTCGCGCTCGGCCAGCGACTGGCCGGTTCAGGAAGTCGAGTCATGTTCTCCCGTTTGAATTCGTCGGACCAATTGGATCGTATCCGCCTGGTTTGACACATGAGCAAGTCTGATTGTGTCAACAAAGTGACAACAAGTCCAACTGTTGACACATCGCCCGAGCCTGACCTAGCATTGGGAAAACGGCGGGGGAACTGCCTGGCGAAGCTCTGAAGTCCGACCCGGATGCCAAACACGACCCAGTCGTGGTGAGCTTGTTGCTGTGCGCGCTCTCGCCCCTGCCGCAATCAATGGAGATGGGAGAAGCCTGTGAAGCAGGGAGAAGTTTGTAGGAACTACGAACTCGACTGGATGGCGTGCGACAACGGCGAAGTGATCGGGCGTATCGACGCCGACTACCTGATCATGACCGCCAAGGGCGACCTCGAGCACTTGCGCAAACTTGTGCCGGCACCGCTCGTGGCCACAGACGAAGTCGTCATCTACATGGGGTACTTCAAGGAGACGGAGAAGGAGGGCGTTCGCACGTGGGCATACCCGTTCCATGAGTGGGGTATCGGCATCAAGACGCATCTGCCTGACGACCCGGACTCTGAGGGCTTGTTCCTCGTGCAGCTCTATGTCGACGACGATCTGGTGCTCGTTCATGGGCGTGAGGTGTGGGGTTACCCGAAGAAGATCGGCCAGATGGCGATCACCCCGCGTTCTGCCGAGGATTCCGACCACTATGAGTACACGGTCGGGCGCCGGGGATCTCACCTCGTGTCGGGCGTGGTCGAGGACCTCAAGCCGATCGACAAGGAGGAGTTCCCGTTCTTCGGAAAGGCGTACTCCATCTGTTACCGCCAGACCCCGGCCAACACCGAGGTCGGGCTCGAGAAGAACGAGCTCGTTTGGGTCCACCTCGAGTTCGAGGCGGCGGACACGATGAAGGGCACGGGCAACATCTCGATCCAGGACGGTCCGTTCGATCAGATCCCGATCGGCCCGCTGAGCGACTTTACGTCGTACTTCGGTCGCTGCACGTTCAACCACTACGGTGTCGCTGATCGAGTCGTTCAGACGGAAGATCTGGCACGCCCGCTCGACCTGTCACGTGCGGGTGAGGCGCCGGCCCTGGTCTGACTCGGCCGTTCGGGCAGCACGGCCTCTCGCAGTCGCGGGCAATCGCAGATCTCGCTCTCGCGATTCGCTCCCGCGCATTGCGAGGGGCCGTGCGCCAGCCGCACGCAACTCCGCGTGGTTACGCAGTCGCTCTTGGGTGCAGCTCGCACCCCTCTAGTCATTGGAAAAGGACAACGTGAAACTGACCGGAAAAACGGCGATCGTCACGGGCGGAGCTTCGGGGATCGGGCGCGCGTCCGCCATCGCGCTCGCCGCAGAAGGGGCCAGTGTCGCCGTCAGCGATGTCGATACGGCCGGTACCGAGGAAACGGTGGAACTGATCCAGCAGGCGGGCGGCAACGCGATCGCCGTCCGTTGTGACGTTTCGCAGGAGGACGACGCGCGTCGGCTCATCGAGGAGACCGTCGCGGCCTTTGGCGGCGTGAACGTCCTGTTCAACAACGCGGGCATCAACCCCATGGAGGGCAACGTCGTCGACTTGCCGACCAGTGAGTGGCGGCGAATCTTCTCGATCAACGTCGACGGCATCTTCTTCTGCTCGCGCTTCGCCATCCCTGAGATGCGTCGCGGAGGCGGCGGGCGCATCATCAACACCGCGTCGCCGAGCTCGTTTATCGGCTGGGCGGACAACGCGGCGTACATCGCCTCGAAAGGGGCAGTGATGTCCCTCACCCGCGCCATGGCGATGGACCATGCTCGGGAGAACATCACGGTGAACGCTCTCGTCCCAGGACTCATCATGACCGGTATCGGGCGGAGCTTTCTCGCTGCCCAGGCTGATCCGGATGCAGCCGAGAGCGGCAACCCCATCGGGCGGGCGGGGCTGCCGACCGAGATCGCGCCGTTGGTCGTGTTCCTCGCGAGCGACGACTCCAGCTTCTCGACCGGGGCGCCCTTTTACGCCGACGGAGGACAAATTGCGAGCTGACGAGCCGGCGCGCCATGCGAGGGCGGTATCCGGGGCGCCTGGGAGACGGATGGCCGACCTGATCGAACCGATGTCGCGTCTCGAGCGTGTGGCGAGCGGCTTCGGCTTCACTGAGGGTCCCGTTTGGATGCCGGATCAGTCGCTGTTGTTCAGTGACATGCCTCACGACAAGCGCCGGCGTTGGCGCGAACACGAAGGGGTGACGATCGAACGCGCCGAGAGCGACAAGTGCAACGGGATGACGATTGACAATGGCGGCGCATTGATTGTGTGTGAGCACTCGACGAGCAGAGTCGTGCGTGAGGCCGCCGATGGCTCGCGCACCGTGCTCGCCGAACGCTGGGAAGGCCGTGAGCTGAACAGCCCGAACGACGTGATCGTCGCGAGCGATGGCGCGGTTCTGTTCACTGATCCCGTGTTCGGCCGAATGCCCGTCTTCGGCGTCGAACGCGACTTGGAGCTCGAGTTCCGCGGCGTGTACCGCGTAACGCGCGCTGGCGAACTGCAGCTTCTGGCCGCGGACTTCGGGCAGCCGAATGGCCTCTGCTTGTCACCTGACGAGTCGCGACTGTACGTCGGTGATACCGAGCGCGCGCACATCCGTTCCTTCCAGTACGACGCGGACGGAGCCCTGTCGGACGACCGCGTCTTCGCATCCGGGATCAGCGCCGTCAGCGACAGCTCCGACGGCTTCGTTGACGGCATGAAGGTTGACGAACTCGGCAACCTGTACGTGACCGGCCCCGAGGGGATCTGGATCTTCGACCCGGCGGGGAACCGGATCGGCACGATCGAGGTTCCGGAGAAGGTCTCCAACCTCAACTGGGGCGATTCCGATTGGCGAACGCTGTACATCACGGCCTCGACATCGGTGTATCGAGTTCGAACCAAGGTGAGGGGGAATCAGCTGGGTTACATGCGCGCCGGCTGGAGCCAGTAGAGCCGAAGTGCACGTGCACGTCACGCGGTCGACTTCAACGAGGAACGCACGGCGTGCGTCGGGGGTCCGCGCTCCCGAAGACCCTCGTAGCGGTCAAGGGTCGCCCGACATCGCTCGCCATCGCACGAACGTAGGTACCCCCTTGCCTGCATCATCCGGACAGTTCGACCGAACTGTTCCCAACCAAATTCACGAAGAGGTGCATTACCATGAAAGCGATTAGAATCATCGCAGTATCCGCCGCATCGGCTGTCGTCGTAGCCTTGGCTGGCTGCGCATCGGGAGCCGAGGGCGGCGCGGCGGAAGGAACCTCCGCGACGGTGGGGTTCGCCCAGCGCAACTTTGAGAGTGACTGGTGGGCTGCTCAGTCCGAGGGGGCGCGGGTCGCGGCGGCCGAAGAGGGCATTGAACTGCTCGAGTCCGATGCCAAGGGTGATCCGATCGTCCAGAACTCCGACGTGCAGACCTTCATCACCAAGGGTGTGGACGCCGTCATCATCAACCCCG
>CAXAVQ010000253.1:0-4366 GCA_963971985.1 uncultured bacterium | reverse complement strand
TCCACGTCCTTCCAGTCCACGTAGGTCTCGCCGCTGGCGGTTTCCTTGAGGACGTTGGTGCGAGGGCCGCCGAATCGGTTGAACTGGCTCATGCGTGGTCTCCGTCGTGGTCGTCGATGGCCCGGGGCAAATCCCCGAGCGACGGGTGGGTTTGAATCTGGGTTCCCGCTCCACTCAAGCGGGCCGGGAATCGTACCCGAACCCCGGACACGCGCCAAGCGAACAGGGGCGCCCCGGAAGGGCCCTCGATCGCCTGAGGGTCGGTCAGAACGCCCGATCGATGACGGCGGATGCGAGATCGAGCAGGTAGGCCCGTGCCGGGGTGTCCGGCAACGCTTCGATGGCGAGGCGGGCATCGGCGACGAGGTCGGACGCCATGGTGCGGGTGTAGTCCAGCGAGCCGGCGCGTTCGAGCAGATCGACGAGGTGGCGACGGGCCGAAGCATCGAGTTCTGCACCGCTCCGGACCTGCGCGAGCACGGTCTGGGCCTCGGTGCCGCCGGTCTCGAGGAAGTGGATCAGCGGGAGGGTGAGTTTGCCGAGTTGGAGATCGCGTCCGAGCGGCTTGCCGACCAGGCGCTCCTCGCCGACCAGGTCGAGCAGGTCGTCCTGGATCTGGAAGGCGGTGCCGAGATTCATGCCGTAGCGGTAGAGGGCGTCGGCGACGCTCTGCGGGGCCCCCGACAGGACCGCGCCGAGCTCGCATGCAACGGCGATGAGCGCTGCGGTCTTCCGCTCGATGATGTTGAAGTATGTGTCGCGCGTGAGTTCGGCGTCACCCCGGTGCGAGAGCTGGAGGATCTCGCCCTCGCAGACCGTCGAGGTGATCTCGCCGACGCGGATGGCGCAGCGGGTTCCGGCCTCGGCGTCGAGTTTGGCACACAGGTGAAAGGCCTTGGAGAGCAGGTAATCGCCGAGGATGACCGACTGCTCGTTGCCCTTGAGCGCATTGACCGATGGCCCACCGCGACGCTCTTCGGCGTGGTCGAGCACGTCGTCGTGGACAAGGGTGGCAAGATGGATAAGTTCGATCACGGCGCCTGCTGTCGCCACGCGATGGAAGCGCGGATCGGTTTCGCTGATCGGCTTGGCCTGTCCGGAGAGCGGGTCGGACGCGAGGGCGCTGACCATGGCGATCGCGGGTCGGAGCATTTTGCCGTGGTACCGCTCGGCGAGGCGGACGAGCTGCTCGACCTCTCCGACCGAGGTGCGGAGCTGGGCGTGCATCACCTCCACCGCGCGGACGAGTCCCGCGGCGACAAGGTCGGCCACCTGAGCGGGTGCTGGCGCGATGTCCACGAGGGTCGGCATGATGGTCATATCGTACGCCGGGGAGGGCCGGTTTGCATTGGTTTCAGAAAACATTGAAAGATATTTTCTTTGCCCTGACCCGCCGGAACACGATGCCATCGCGGGCGCCCAACCATCGCGGCCACCGAGCGATCGGCCGCATAACTCCCTTGTTTTACTGGAGAAACCGCCATGAGCCGGATCACCCGTTTGATTGCCCTGCTGTTCACCTCAGTGACCTGCGCCAGCGTTCTCGCAGGCGCTGAGCCCGAGTGCGTCCCAGCCTGGGAAGCCGAGGTCGCTGATTTCGCCGTGCTCAACGGTCGTGTCGAGGCTCTCACGATGTTCGACGACGGATCGGGCCCGGCGCTGTATGCCGCCGGCCAGTTCACGCACGCTGGCGATCTTGAGGTCAACTACATCGCCCGCTGGGATGGGACGGAGTGGTCGTCGGTCGGCGTTGGAGTAACCAGCCCTCAGTTCTTTGGAATCTCCGCGTTGGAAGTCTTCGATGACGGGACGGGCCCGGCGCTTTACGCCGGCGGATCGTTCGAGCAAGCGGGTGGGCACCCGTTCAGAAACGTCGCCCGATGGACCGGCAGCGAGTGGCAGGATGTAGGCTCGGGCAACGACTTTGACCCCATCGAAGACTTCGTTGCTTTCAACGACGGTTCGGGCGAGAAGCTATATGCGGCGAGTTACGGGTTCAGCAGCGGCTGGATCGTGTCCTCATGGGACGGAACCGAATGGACGGAGGCGCTTGAGGATGTTGGGACGATCTACGACCTTCACGTCCACGATGACGGATCCGGGCCGAAGCTCTACGCAGCCGGCAGTTTCCAAGGCCCTCCCGGCGTGGACGCGTTGAACATCGCGCGCTGGGACGGCACCTCTTGGGAAAGTCTCGGCGACTTGTTCTACGACTCGGTCTATGCCTTGGAGAGCATGACGACGCCCGATGGAAAGAGCCTGCTCTACGCGGGTGGGCGCTCGAGGTTTGAAAGCGGTGACGCAGTATCAGCGGTCGCGTCGTGGAACGGGAGTGAATGGACTCCGCTCTTTGACGAGACCACGATCTTGAACCCATCGACGGGCGTGCGCACGCTTCAGGTGTTCGACGACGGCACCGGTTCCGCACTGTTTGTCGGCGGCTCGTTTCTCCTGCAAGGCGAGGCATTCATAACGCTTGGGATCGCCAAGTGGACTGGAACGCAGTTCGAACGTCTCGGCAATGGTGGTGTTCGGGCAGGAGATGTGCGGGCGACTCTTCCCGCCAGTTTCGACGGGCATCCTGCGCTCGTCTTCGGCGGCAACTTCAACGACGTGAATTCCACCATTCCAACTAACGGCGAAGAGATCGACTCCCCCAACCTCGCCATCTGGCGCGGCTGCACACCGGCACCCTGCCCGGGCGATGTGAGCGGTGATGACACGGTCGACCTCGCCGACCTGAACCTCGTGCTCGCGAACTTCGGTCAGCAGACCGACAGCGGTGACACCAACGGCGACGGCGTCGTCGATCTCGCGGACCTGAACGCGGTTCTCGGCGCGTTCGGAACCGATTGCGAATGAAACCCGCTCGTTACTTCTGAGCGACGATATACGCGACCCAGGCCGGGTCGGCTTCGCCTTCGAGGGTGGGGTAATACTCGCCGCTGCCCTCGCCGGTTTCCTCGTCGGTGCCTTCCCAGTAGACGTCGACCTGGCTGAAGCCGGCTTCGGTGAGGATCTCGCGGAGTTCGGGCAGGGTCCACATCCGCCAGACGTACGTGAAGGCGTTCTTGATCTTCGACTTGTCGGGGAAGTGGAAGTGGATCTTGCAGGTCATCTCCCCGGTGATCGGGTTGTACTTGTGCTGGTCCCAGATGTAGGTGAAGCCCTTCTTGGAGTGCTCGTTGATGCCGATGAGCACGGGCTCGCCCTCGTCGCCCTCGATCTCCCGTTCGTCTTCGGTTTCGGCGTAGCTCTCGTGGCCCCCGAAGCAGTCGAGGAAGAGGATGCCGTCGTCCTTGATCGCGGCGCGGCACTTCTCGAAGTAGGACCGGAGCAGGTCACGCTGCTGGAAGATGAAGTAGCTGAAGTTCATCGCGAGGATCGCGTCGGTCGGCTCGGTCTGAACGGTGAGCACGTTCTCGTTGCGGAGTTCGACCCGGGCCTGGCCCGACTCGGAGAGCCTGCTGATCTTGTGATCGCGCCCCCACTGCAGCGTCGGCTCGTCGAGGTCGACGCCGATCGCGCGGTTGTCGTCGTGGCGCGAGACGAACTCGCAGGAGGTGTTCGCGGTGCCGCAGAAGTCCTCGCGGAGCAGTCGGAGCGGGCGTTTGCGGATCTTCTCGAAGGTCTCGGTGACGAAGTCGATCTCGGCCTCGACGCACTGGACGGAGGCCTCGTAGCAGACGTGGCGGTCGGCGACCTCGGCGAGGGACTTGCCGGTGCGGTTGCGCCGGGAGCCCTTCTTGCCGGAGAGCTTGGCGGGTTTGATTTCGGGTCCGGGGAGCATGGCTGAGGGCGAATCGGCGAGGGTGGTCTGGATCAATGGATTCTCCGCGTGGCGTGCGCTGTGTCGCCATCGGGCGGCGACGGAGCGAGAGTGTAACGCTGAGCGGACGCGGCGCATCGCGCAGGGGCAAAAAAGAACAGGCCGGCTCCGAAGAGCCGGCCTGTGATTCGATCAAATGATCGTGATCAGTTCAGCTTCGATCAGAAGAGGAGCTGGAACTGAGCGCGGATACCGATCTCGCCGTCGTCGGAGTCGGTCAGGAGACCGATGCCGCTGTTGGCGGAGATGATGTCGTTCTCCGAGGCGTCGTCGAGGAACCACTGCAGGTCAACCGTGAACTTCGCGGCGTGGCCGTGCATGTAGTAGTTGGCACCGACGGTGACGGTGTGGAAGTCTTCGTTGTTGGTGTAGCTGCTGTCGGCGTAGACGCCGTCCCAGCGACCGAAGATTTCCCACTTCGACTCGGGGATGCGGAAGGCGGCCTGGAGGACGTGACCGAAGTCGTCGGCATCGATGCCGCCGTCGACGTCCTGCGAGCGACCGAGGAAGGCACCGTAGGCGCTCCAGCCGTCACCC
>CAXAVQ010000252.1:0-4367 GCA_963971985.1 uncultured bacterium | reverse complement strand
AAGCCCGCCGAGCAATCGCTGAACGCGGGTACGAAGATCGGCACGCCCCGCTTGTGGCACTCGAGCACGATCGAGCGGTTCTCCGGATGGTTCTTCGCGAGGTACGCGCCCATCGCATCGACGACGGCGCGCGAGCTGTGCGCCCCCGGCTCCATCGAATCGAAGATCTCCGCCATCTTGTCATCGCAGATGCGCAGCTGATCCTCGTCGATGTAGGTATCGTAGATTCGGTCGATCGCCAGCGACTGCAGTGTCGGATCGTCGACGACCGGCGCTTCGGGCGAACCCGGTGCGATGTAGTGCTTGAAGCCCAGCCCCTCGAAGAAGTCCTGGTCCACGATGTTCGCACCCGTCGCCACGATCGCGTCGATCATGTTGTGCTCGACCAGCGTGAGGATCGCCTCCTTCATGCCCGCCGAGACGAGCGAACCCGCCAGCGTCAGGATGACCGCGCAGTCCGTATCGGCAAGCATGCGGTTGAAGATCTCGCCGGCGTGCGCGAGGTTGCGCGCCTGGAACGCGGTTTTGGCGTAGGCGTCGATGATCGGTCGGGCGTCGAACGCACGAACGTCCACGTGCTCCACCGGGTTGGCGAGCAATTCGGCTTTGGTCGGCTTGGTCATGGTCTTCCCTCCTGCGGGAGTTACCGGCGGGCGCCGGGCTTGGGTCTCGTTTCGCGTGATCGTCCGGTTCGGAACGCGGATCACTCCAGGTAAGTGTACCCCTCGAGCCCCTGCTCGTAGAAGCGCATCAGTTCGCGTCCCTCGTCGAGCGTCATCTGCCCGCCCTTGGTCGCCCGCTCGATGTCCTTGCGGATGTCCTTCTTCAGCGATTCCGGGTCGAACTGCACGTAACTCAGCACTTCCTTGACGGTGTCGCCTTCGATGTATTCGTCGATCGACGGGTGACCGTCCTCATCGAGCGAGATGTGCACCGCGTGCGTGTCGCCGAAGAGATTGTGCAGATCGCCCAGCACTTCCTGGTATGCGCCCACGAGGAAGATCGCCAGGTAGTACGGCTTGTGCCATACGCCCCCGGACGACTCTTCCGGGTCCGGGTTCACTTCCAACTCGTGCAGCGCCAACGCGTGATTCGCGTCGCCGCCCTCAGGCGAGCAGAAGCGATCGATCTTCCCGTCCGAGTCGCAGGTGATGTCCGCCAGAATCGCCTGGCGTGTCGGACGCTCGTTGAGCCGGTGAATCGGCATGATCGGGAACAGCTGATCGATCGCCCACGAGTCGGGCAGCGACTGGAACAGGCTGAAATTACAGAAATAGATATCGCTGAGCAGGTCGGGCAAGCCGTCGACCGTCGCAGCCAGGTCCGGGTCGGAATCCGAAGCCCGAAGGATCGCCTGTCCCGTAGCCCAGAACAAACGCTCGCACACCGCGCGTAGCGGCAGCGTCAGATACCCCATACCGAACAACGAAACCGACTCGTCCCGAGCCGTCATCAGGTCGTGGAACACCTCGTACAGGTCCGCATCCGTTTGTGACCGCTCGTACGCGTCCAGCAGGTCCAGCAGCGGCTGAGGCACTTCCTCGCCCCGCTCCTGCTCGCTCGCAATCGTCGCGCGAACCCATTTCAGGTCCGGGTCCGCACCGAACTGGCTCGCGCTGAGCACATCCGTCACTAGGATCGACGAGTGCGCCACCAGCGCACGCCCCGACTCCGAAAGAATCCGCGGGTGCGGCACGCCCTCGCCACCAAGGGCCTGATCGCACACCGCCTTGATGCGGTACACCACGTCCGTCGCGTACTCCTCGAGCGAATAATTCATCGAACTCGACCAGCTCGACTGGCTGCCGTCGAGCCCGCCTCCGATGTCGATCGTGTCCAGCCCGGTCGCGCCCAGCCGGTACAGCTCGCAGTAGATGTGCGCCAGCTCGCTGACCGCCGTCTTGATCTGCTTGATGTCGCAGATCTGGCTCCCGACATGGAAGTGGACCAGTTTCAGACAGTCCTCCATGCCTTCCTTCTTGAGCTTCTCCATCAGTTCCAGCGCTTGCGACACGTGCAGGCCGAACTTGCTGCGCATCCCGCCCGAGTCTTCCCACTTGCCCGCGCCCCGCGCCGACGGCTTGATCCGCACACCGATCCGAGGGCGTACGCCGTACTGCTTCGCGTGCTTCAGGATCAGTGTGAGTTCGTGGAACGACTCGACCACCGGCGTGATATTGCGCCCCAGCTTGGTCGCCAGGATGACCGTCTCGATGTACTCGTCGTCCTTGAAGCCGTTGCAAACGATCGGCATCGACGAGCTCTCGCCGTTCAGACGGGGAGCGGTCGTCAGCCCCAGCACCGCGAGCAGTTCCGGTTTGCTGCCCGCCTCGAGCCCGAAACCGACTTGGCTGGCAAAGTCCCGGAGTTCCTCGCAGAGCGCCCGCTGCTGGTTCACCTTGATCGGGTACACACAGGTATACCCGCCGGTGTAGTTCATCTCGCTCATCGCGCCGTCAAAGGCCGACCGGATCCGGCGCATCCGGTGCCCGAGCATGTCGCTGAACCGCAGCAGCACCGGGGTGTTGATCCCCCGCTTGACCAGACCCGACACCATCGAGTGCAGGTCGATCGATCGCTCCGGGTCCGAGGTCGGGCACACCTCAAGCGTCCCCGAATCCGACACCCGAACGTACCCGGTGCCCCAACCCTCAACCCCATAGAGATTCGAGGCATCCGCGATCGACCAGTCGCCGGTCATGGCGTCAGCCCGCACGGCGGCCGATGAAAGATTCTCGTTGCTGACTGCGCTCACGGGCAAGAACCCTTCTGTTCGGGTGGCGAGGCCGGAAATACGAACCGGGACGCCTCAAACGAAGGAGCCCGGGTCTCATTTTACCGGTCCCGAGCTAATCGCGCAGGGAAGACGCCGTGAAGGTTTTGCCCGTCGTCTCGGGGTCCCACGTCCAGGCCGGACCGCGACGACGCTCGTAGTCCGCCCACAACTCGAACCAGTACGCGCGGAACCGGTGCTCGCCGTACTCGCGATAGTGCGCCTCGACGCGCTCCCGAAGGTGCCGGTCCTCACCGTCCATCCCGAGCACGGACCGCGCGTGACGCATCGTCTCGGTATCCACCGGCAGGTGCCCGTAGCGCCCGAGCAGTTGCATGACGTTCGAAGCCGCGTAGGGCCCGATGCCCGGCAGAGCGAGGAGCTGCCCATAGACCTCGTCGTCCGAACGCGATGGATCTTCGAGCCCGTCCACCTCCAGCGCTCCGCTCGCGAACAGACGCCCGAGTTCCACGATCCGCACATCGCGGTACCCCACGCCGCACCGCGCCCGCAGCGTCCCCGGCTTCCGGCGAGCAAGCTGCGACGGTCGCGGGAACGCCGGGTTCACGACCGCACACAGCCGTTCGTTCATCCGGATGGTGCTCGTCCACGCCACGTTGCAGCTCGTCACCGTCTTGATCACGTCCTCGAACAGCGTCGGGCTGCGAAAGAGACGGGCCCGGCCCGAACGCCGGAACCGTGGTGCCAACCGGTGGAAGGCCCGCACGCCCTCATCCTCGAGGTTCAGCATCCGACCGACCTGCGCCCGCAGCGACGCCAATGACGCTCGATCGAGCCGCCGGTCGCAGCGCACACGGACCACGCCGCCCTTCGCCCCCGACGGCTGGTCGATCGACGCCCGCACCACCGACCACGCCCCGGGCTCCCCCACCTCGAACGTCCGGTGAAGGCATTCCGCGCCGGGATCCCACCGGTTCGGGGCAAGAAGGAAGTACCCGTACGAACACACATCGCGCCGGAACAGGTAGTCCCGCGCAACGGTGATCTTCAATGTGGACCCCAAAGACCCCGATCGCTCAGGCACGAATCTCGGTCCCGACCCGCGGGATCAGATACGTCGCGATGTTCACGCACAGCCGGTCGCCCAGACGCGCGAACATCTCGTACTTCTTCTCAGCGTCCCGCGCGAACTCGTCCGTCGTCATGCCCGCGGCGTGCAGGTCAGAACGCGCATCCGCGAGCAGCTCGTTCATCATCGGCCGATCGGCCTCGAAGTGGTACTGGAAGCCGTACGTCCGCATGCCGACCCGGAACGCCTGATTCGTGCAGTGCTCCGACTTGGCGAGTTGGACCCCGCCCGGAGGCAGCTCGGTCACCTCGTAGCGGTGCAGCGAGAACTGCGGAGCCTTCCACGCGATGCCGGCGAGGATCGTGTCGGTGTGGGCCGCGGGGAGCAGGTCCACATCAACGAACCCCGCCTCGCGGCTGTTCGATTTCCCGACGGTTCCACCGAGCGCCTCGGCGACGAGTTGGGCCCCGAGACACACACCGATCACCGGAAGCCCGCGTTCGTGTGCGCCACGGATGAACTCACGCTCCCGCTCGAGCCAGGCGTGCTTGTCGTCAACATTCG
>CAXAVQ010000251.1:0-4383 GCA_963971985.1 uncultured bacterium | reverse complement strand
CTCGAGCCCCGGGATCAGCGAGACCGGGTAGGCGATCGCCAGCCCTCCCAGGGCGAGGCCGAGATACGTGATCGCCAGCCCGAGCCACACGGCGGCCAGCGCGACCAGGGTGCCGATGATGAACGCCGCGGCGAGCACCACCTCGATCGGGCGCTCCTGCTGAGCCGCGGCGATCCGGGCTTCGAGCCGTTGTTCGAGGAGTTCGGTCGTGCCCCGGCCGATCCGCTCGGATTCGGCGTCCTCGGCGTCGGGCGCTGCTTGTTCGGTCTGTGTCTGCTCGGGCAGGGCCGAGTTCATCGAGATCACGATGCCGGCGTAGGTACCGATCGAGACCACGAGGATCGCGATCGTTGCGATGATTTTGAATCGCAGCGTTTTCTGCAGCAGGTCGAGGCGTTGCCAGAGCTCGTTGAACTTCACGACTGCTTGCCCTTGTCGTCATCGGACCCGCTGTCGCCGAGCAGGCCTTCGATCACGCTGGAATCGACGTCCTCGGGCGAGGCTTCCTCGCCTTCATGCTCCGAACGATCCGGCTCTCGGCGCGGCGCATCGTCTTCGTAGAGATCGCCGAGCAGCTCGTCGATGACGGCGTCGCCCGCGTCTTCGGCATCCGACGTGGCGCCTGCCTCGCCGGAGGCCTCGGTCTTCATCTCGTCCTCGGCTTCGGGCTTGGAAGCGTCGGTGAGGCTGGAGATCAGTTGGTCCGCGTCAACCTCGCCGGACGCCGCCGCACCGCCGAGGAACGCCGCCGTGGAGCCGCCGTGCTGGGCGCCGGAGGTCGCGGCCCGCTCGGTGCGAGCCCGCTCCACGAGGCCGACGAACAACTCTTCGAGTTTCTGGCGGGCCGGATGAACGCGGTCGAGATGCTTGGCGCGACGTTCGAGCACGGCACGGATCTCATCGATGGTCTCCTCGTCCAGCGCCTCGGTCTCGATGACCGAGCGTGTGCGGCTGGCGAGCAGCTCGTCGCAGGTGCCGGCTGCTCTGATCTTGCCGCCGTAGAGGATCACCATGCGATCGACGACGTCCTCAACGTCGCTGAGCAGGTGCGACGACAGCAGGATGGTCTTGCCCCGTTCGCCAAGGTGCGTGATGAGGTCATTGACCTGCTTGGTGCCGATGGGGTCGAGACCGGTCGTCGGCTCGTCGAGGATGAGGAACTCGGGATCGTTGATGAGCGCCTGGGCGAGCCCGATGCGCCGCTGCATGCCCTTGGAGTACTCGCGGACCTGACGGTGCTGCACACCGGTGAGGCCGACCATGTCGAGCAGCTCGTCGATCCGCCGGCGCCGGATCTTGTGCTCGAGCTTGAACAGTTTCCCGTAGTAATCCAGCGTCTCCCGGGCGTTCAGGAACGGGTAGAGGTACGACTCTTCCGGCAGGTAGCCGATGCGCTTCTTGATCGAGACATCCGAGGGCGGCTTGCCGAACACCGCGAGCCGCCCCGAGCTCTTCTTCAGCAGACCGAGGATCATCTTGATCGTCGTCGACTTGCCCGAGCCGTTCGGCCCGAGCAGGCCGAAGATCTCGCCGGGCCGGATCTCGAAGCTGACCTCGTCTACGGCGACCGCGCGGCTGCGCATCCAGAAGTCCTTGAAGGTCTTCGAGAGGTTGTGCGCGATCACAACCGGCGTGCCGCTGGTGCGTCCGGTGGGCTGGTCCTGCTCGGTCTGGAGTTGAGTCATGCGGTTTCCGTAGGGCGAAGGCGGGCGTGTGGCCCGCGAGGGATCACTGGAAGCGGCTCTCGGCCCGCTGGCGCGCGGCTTCGGCCTCACGCTCGTTGCGGGCGCGCTCGGCGCGACGCGCGATAGCCGGGTCGTCGTTGAGCAGCAGTTGGACGGCGTTGGAACCCGACGGCAGCATGAACCGCTCAACGAACGAGTTCTGGTTCAACTGGGCCATCGCGGTACCCCAGCGGTCGGTAACGAACAACGCGGGATTCGCCCGGTACTGTTCCAGAGCGATCGCGAAGCGGTTCTGCTCCTGCTTGGCGCGGTTCACAACTTCGACGCGATACAGCTCCGCATCGCGGATCTGCGAGGCGACCAGCCCCTGCACCGTGACGTTGCCGAAGTTTTTCGGCTCGTCGGTGCCGGCCACCGTGATCGTCTCACCGGTCAGCGGGTCCTCGATGCGCAAGGGCTCGGAGCGGTATTCGCCGTCGATCACCGCGAAGAGTGTCTCAAGCGTGCGCTCGGCGTCTTCCTCTCGTCCGAGATCGGTGTACGCCTCGTAGTTGTCGATGAGTTGGAGCAGCGTCTCCGCGGCGGGCCCGGCGGCCTGCGACAGGATGTCCGTCCGCTCGCGACGCGCGTTCTGGCTTTCCGACTCGGCCTGAGAGACGGCGTTGTTCACCTCGTTGAACTGCTGGACGACGGGGAGCGGCGGGTAGGCCTGCGTGAGCTGCACCGAGCTGATATCGATACCGGCACCGACCGGGATGCCGTCGGCATCGACGCCGCCGATGCGATCGAGGTTGTCCTGTGCGAGGCGCCGGATGCGCTCCTCGATCAGGTTGGTCCGCGCGGATGCGGAACCGCCATCCTCCGTGGCCGCGGCGCTGCGGCGCAGCAGGTCGTCGATCGACACCTCGGCGACGGTCTGCACGATCGCCGAATGGATCGCGCTCTGCACGATCGCAGCCTCGCTGTCCGGGTGCACGTTGGCGAGGAACGCGCTGGGCTGGCTGCGCGTGTAGTTCACCTCGAAGCGGGGGGGGGGGGGGCGGGGATCCGATGTGATCAGCGAACCGTCGACGCCCGGTGTGAGTACCCCGCGCCCGCGCCCGATCTGGGTGAAATCCTGCGCCTGCTGAGCCTCGGTCAGTCGCGGAAAGAACCAGTCGCGGACCCCTACGCGGACCGTGCTGACGTCGACCTTCTGGATCGAGCCGAACGGACGGGGCAGCGCGAAGTGGAAGCCGGGTTCGAGGTCGGTCGCGACGATCCGCCCGAAGCGGGTCTCGACGCCGCTCTCGGACTCGCCGACGGACTGGAAGCCGTTCAGCACGAAGAGACCGATGAGCACGAACATGACGATCTGCAGGACGCGGTACGTCGCCTGCAGGGCATCGGCGAGCGAGCGGTTGGCCATCGCCATCGAGGCGGATCGCTCGGTACGCGCATCACTCTCCTCGGTGAGCGTCAGCGAAGCGCCGCGACGCTCCTCGACCTGCATCTCTTCGACGGATGCATCACCGAGGTTGAGTTCGCCGTCCTCGGGCAGGTCGTTCGGTGGGTTGGGCGTGTTCTGATCGTCCATCAGTTCCCGTCCTCACCATCGGCATCGCCGTTCATTTCTTCGCCGTGGTTCACGACCTCGCGCAGGTAGTCGCTGCTGAACATGTCCCAGCCCATCAGGCCCTGGTCGGCGATCCATGTGATGTTGGTGGCCAGCCCGTTGGAGATGAAGTCCACACGCTTGAGGAACTCGGCGAGCACCGGGTCCTCGGCCTGGATGGCCAGGAACTCGGTCGCTTCCTTGTCGCCCTGTGTGCGGATCTCCGATGCGCGGAGGCTCGCGAAGGTCAGGATGCGTTCGGCGGCGGCCTGGGCATCCTTGCGGATCTGCTCGGCGCTGGCGCGACCCTCAGAGCGGGCGTCCGCAGCGATACGGGTCCGCTCGGCTTCCATTCGCTGGATGACGTTCCGGGTCACCTCCTCGGGGAGCGTCACCTGCGTGATGTAGACACTGCCGACCTCTACGCCGTACGCGGTCAGCGGGTCGTCGCCGCTCGAGGTGTTGATGCCGTCGAGGATGCGCTGTTCGAGTTCGGGGAGCTTCGACTGCTCCGGGTTGAACAGGTCCACGAGCGAGTAGTCGCTGACGGCCGAGAGCGAACTGCGGAGTTTGCCTTCGAGCATCTCGCCGGCGCGGTCGTACTGCTGCTCGGGGTCGCGACCGGCGACGCCGGCGTTGAAGCGCCGGTAGAACGTACGCGGGTCCGCGACCCGCCAGGTCACGTTCACGTCGGCGATGATCTGCCGGTTGTCGGCGAGCTGGAACTGCTCGGCGACCGCGTTGAGCTGACGCACGCGGGTGTCGTAGATCGTGACCGACGAGAACGGCGCGGGCGCTTTGAAGTGCAGCCCGGGTTCTTCGATCACGCCCTCATCGGACACCTTGCCGAAGTTGGCGACCACAGCCCGCTCGGTAAAGCTGAGCTGGTACGTGGACGACTTCGCCGCGAAGAGAACGACGAGGATCGCGGCGATGATGACATAGACCCACTTATTCACTGGCTGGCTCCCTCGGAGTCATCGGAAGAACGGAAGTCGAGCGACTGGTTGATTTCGGTCTGGTCGATGCGGACATCGAGCGATTCGGGAACAACGAACACGCGTGCATCACGGGTCGCCTGGGCCCACGCCGCGAGCAGGCGAT
>CAXAVQ010000250.1:0-4396 GCA_963971985.1 uncultured bacterium | reverse complement strand
CCCCCCCCCGCCACAACCCGCTGCTCCCTGCGGCGGTCTACATCATGGTCGCCGACCTGCCCGATGCCCCCGAGGGCCAGACACCGCCGGACCTGGTCCTGCGCGTCGCGGGGGTGCCCGACGCGATCTATCGCATCCCGCGCTTGGAGCCCGGCACGACGAGCGACCCGGCGGTCGCGTACTTCCGCTTCGTCGGCACGCAGACCCAGCCGGCCCTGAGCGCGCCCGACCCGATCTACGCCCACGACGGCTACCCGCCGGCGATCGGCGATTACCCGTGGATCCTCGGCGGACGCGACGTGTCCACGCCCTCCGAACAGGTGCTTTCGATCTACCAGGCCGGCGGCTTTTTCGACAACTGGACCGTCGAAGACCTCGAGCGCCTGTACAGCCAGGAAGGCATCCAGTTCGCCGAAGGGCCGCTGGAAGCCGGCGACAACCGGCACGACTCGTACCGCCACATCCTCGAAGGCGGCAAGGTGCTCGCCACGCCCAACCTCAACACCCTCGGCGCGAAACTGCTGTTCTCGACGCCCCACCCGCCCTATCAACCCGTCAGCGAGCGCGTCCGCGAACTCGCCGAAGGCATCCGAACCATCGGTCCCGACGCAACCGCGCGCGACCGCGCCGAGTAGACCACGATGGCACTCCCACGCCAGAAAGGACTCCCGTCCATGAACCGCAATCGACTCATCGTCGCTTTGGCGCTGCCCGCGCTCGCCCTGTCCCTCGTCGCCTGCACACCGAGCGATCCGGGCCCGAACGCCGGCCTGCTCGATCCGGTCCCCGCGCCCGCGAACAACCCGCAGGTCTCGCTCGGCAGCCCCGAACTGCAACAACTGCTCGGCTTCGAGCCGGGCATCTCCGAGCGACGCAACGGCCTGCTCCACGTCGCCGTGCCGATGCGCAACCTGACCAACAATCGCTACACGCTCGACTACCGCTTCATCTTCTACGATGAGGACGGCATGGAGGTCGGCCCCCAGATGGGCTACCAGGAGATCATCCTCGACCCGAAGGAGCAGCGCCGCCCGGCGACCAACGCGCCCGACGGTCGCGCGGTCGCCTACCGCCTGCACGTGAAGTGGGCCAACCGCTGAGCCGACTTCTCGCTCAGAGGCGTCCGACCTTCGGCATCGGCCCGACCAGAGGACGCAGCCAGTCTCGGAACGCGTCGGTCACGTTGTTGCCAGACTTCGCGATGAACTCGTCGGGCATGTGACGCGTCTTCGCCGCGACAGCGCTCAGTTCCACGCGCTTCATGCCGCTCTTGTATGGATCGGTGCTCGTGCGCACGATCGCGATCGACCCGTCGAGGTCTCCGCTCTTGGCCAGCCCCGCGGCGAACCGGCCCGCCTGACGGGCCTCCTGCTGGTCAACCGGGCTCGCATCGGGCCAGCAGCGCTGGGCGTAGCCGAGCGTGTCCGCACGCACACGCGGCGCCTTGCCGCCGATCGGCTTGAGCTTCTCCTTCAGCAGGCTGGCGAGCTGATCGCCGAGCGCTCCCGAGCCCGAGAGCTGCACGTTCCCGTGCGCATCGGTCTGCGCGTTCTCGATCAGTTTCGCGCCGATGGCGGTGCCGTTCTCGTCCTGGATGCCCTCGCTCACTGCGATCTGGCAGCGCCCATGCTTGCTCATCGCCTCGTCCACATCCGTCACGAACTTCTCGAGCGAGAACGTACGCTCCGGCACGTAGACGTAGTGGGGGCCGTCCTGCTCGCGTTCGCGCATCAGGGCCGCGGCACCGGTCAGGAAGCCGGCGTGCCGACCCATGACCACGTTGATCTTCACACCGGGGATCGAGGCGTTATCGAGGTTGTCGCCCATGAACGCCATCGCCACGTACCGGGCCGCCGAGGCGTATCCCGGCGTGTGGTCGTTCTCCATCAGGTCGTTGTCCACGGTCTTGGGCACGTGAAAGCAGCGGAGCTCGTACCCGGACTGGTTGGACAGTTCGTTGACGATCCGGCACGTGTCCGACGAGTCGTTGCCGCCGATATAGAAGAAGTAGCGGATGTCGAGGTCGCGGAGCGTCGCGAAGATCCGGGCGCAGTAGTCGGCGTCCGGCTTGTCGCGGGTCGAGCCGAGCCCAGCCGAGGGTGTGCCGGCCACCAGGTCGAGCGTCTCCTGGGGTGTCTTCGACAGGTCCACGAAGTCCTTGGCGACCATGCCGCGCACGCCGTGACGGGCGCCGTAGATCGTGCCGATCTCCTCGATGCCCTGCAGGCCCTCGACCACGCCGACGAGCGACTGGTTGATGACCGCGGTCGGGCCGCCCGACTGGGCGACGACGGCGTTTCCTTTGATGGGGCCGCTGCTGGAACCGGCGTTCATATCTCTTTGCTCCGCTCAATCGTGGGGAATTGGTCGCAACGCCCCGGGGGGTGCCGGAGCGGGGAGGCATGGTACCCGATCGACCGACGCCCTCGGCTCGACACCGGACCGGGGCCGGTACACTCTTGACCATGCCGACCCGCCTGGACACGACGCTCGCCCCGAAGCTCCTCCCGCTGTTCTGCGTGCTGATCGGTCTGCTTGGTGGTGGTTGTGCGAAGGAACCGGTCGGATCAGCGAGTTTCCGCATCCCGGCCGCGGAATACGACGCCTACTTCGAAGCCGCCAAGGACGCCCTGCGCGACCAGCAGTTCGATCTGGAGCGGGTCGACGCCCGTGCCGGGGTCATGACCACGCGACCGGTTTCCTCGGCCGGCTGGGCGACGCCGTGGATCCGTCACGCCTCGACGATTGAGCAGTCGACCAACGATCTGATCCAGCGCAACCGCCGGATCGCCACCGTCCGGTTCGCCCGCGTCTCGGACGAGACGAACGTGCCGAGCCCCGTCGACCCTGTCGCTTCGGACCTCCGGGAATTCGAAGGAACGATCGAGGTGAGTGTGAACGTGGTCGTCGAGCAGGTCTACCGGTCGGGTCGACGCCTGGCTCCCGCATCGATCCGGCTCACCACGTTCACGGTGGATCCGAGCGAGGACACGTCCGGCCCGGAGCAGTTGCGAACCCGCATTGTGGGGACCGATGCGCCGCTGAGCGCGCTTCTGGCGGACGCGATTCTGCGCAGCGCGTCAAAATAGGCAAGACAATAAGCAGTTCCCCTGATTGAGTGGTGATTTGCCCCCCGGCTGGGGAGATAGTTACCCATTCCCTGAAGATATCGCCCAAATCTTGGAAAACACCGTCTGGTGACACCCGATTGTCGGTGATACTGAGGGTTGTCCTTCCGGGGATACCGAATAGCTGGGCTCGCGAATACACCCGATCACGCGCGCCTCGGCCTGAATACCTCTCTTGAAGGGTTTCGATGATGATCTCTTCAAAGCTCTCGATCGCTCACCTCTCGCAGTGCAGTCGCGTGGCCGCTCAGATTGCCAGGCTCCCCGGAGTCGCGACGCCGGACTGGTGCGAAGTCGCCGGTCGCACACTGCTCCGGATCTGCCCCGATTCGATCGTGAGCGTCACGATCGCCGAGGGGCCGGGGCCTGGGAACGGGCGTGGCGATTCGCTGTCGATCCTCGCCACGGGCGCCGCGTCCGACAGCCAAACGATGGCGTCGCACCGGATCCACCCGGATTCGGCCACCGACCTGGGTTGGACGCTGTCCGAAGCGCCCCACGTCGGACCTGCCGGAGCGCACCCACGCGTCGCGAAACTGCGGGACCTGCCCTCGTGGTCCCGGTGGCCGGTGACCCCTTCCGGCAAGCGCTGGGCGAAACTCGGCATACGCGAACTCCTGTGCGCCGACATCGCGCTTCCTGACGGCCCCGACGGTCGCGAACTGCTCGTCGAGGTCGGCTCCGGGAACGCGATGCAGCGTTTCGAGCGGGGCGAGGCCGAGATGGTCTCCGCCGTGCTCCCGGTGCTCGCCGAACGAGCCGCGATGGCCTTCGGGAAGGATTTCACCCAGACGCTCACATCGCGCGAGCAGCTCATCCTGGTCGAACTCGTGTCCGGCGCTTCGGTCCGCGAGATCGCCGAGCGGATCGATCGCAGCCCGCACACGGTCCACGACCACGTCAAGTCGCTCCATCGCAAGCTCAACGCGAGCAGCCGGGGCGAACTCGTGTCGCGCTATCTCGGGTTCCACGCTTCCAGCCCGGCGGCTGCCCGCCCGGACGCGAAGGACGAGCCGGAAATCCAGACCCGCAAGGCCCGCCCGATCAGCGTCGCCCACGCCTGAACGAGCCGCTCGACGCCCGCGCTGAACCGACTACACTCATCGCGTGAGCGGTGCGCCCACCCATCCCGACCTGCTACGCCTCGCCCGCCAGCACGCGCTGACAAGCCAGTTGTTCGGTGTGGATGTCATGCCGCTCGCCCCATCACACGATCGGGGAAGCGCAGATCAGGTTGAGGCTCCAGCATTGCCCGAGCCACAGGCTAC
>CAXAVQ010000249.1:0-4417 GCA_963971985.1 uncultured bacterium | reverse complement strand
GTGAGGCGGGGTGGGATGCCGAGCAGCCGGGAACGCGGCACATTCCTGCCGGCGCGACCGGCCCGCTCGTTGTCCTGGCAGTCGGGGCGGCTGTTCTGGGAATCCTCGCTGCTCCCGGCGTGGATGCTCCGTTCCGCGAAACCCTCGGCGCAGCAGGGCAGCCTCAGAGCAGCGTCGCTGAGCTGGCGGCATCAGCGCTCCTTGCCCTCATCGTCGTACTTGTCGTGCTGCGGTATCGGCTTCCGCCTGTTCCTGGGGCAGCGACCTGGTTTGGTCTGGAGCGTGCCGCGGTCACCATCGTCGGCCGCCCGCTGGACGCATTCGCTGCGGTTCTGGCTCGTTTCGATGTCCGCCTCGACGCGGCGATCGATGCCGTGCCGCGTGCCCTCGATCGGGCGGGTGCCGCCACGCGGTCTCTCGACGGCGAGGTCGACGGTGCGGTGGGTCGCGTCGTGACGTTCACCCGCGCGGCGGGAAGGCTTGCCCAACGTTCCCAATCTGGTCGTATCGCCGACTACTACGCCGCTGGCGCCGTCATCACCGTCGCCCTCGTCGTGCTCTTGATTGTTGTGAGGTAGCCCCGTGCTCAGCATTGTCATCTTCTTGCCGGTCGCGGCCGGCATCCTTCTCGCGGTGTTCAAAAAGATCACGCCGGCCGCAGCACGCTGGGTGTGGCTGACCACGACCCTCGTCGATCTGGCCCTGATCGCCGGCATCACGGTGGCCGGGCCAACGAGCGGCGATGGCCTCGTCGCGGAGGAGCAGCTGGCATGGATGCCGGGCGTCGGCACGAGCTATCACATCGGCGTCGACGGATTCTCACTCCCGCTACTGCTGTTGACCGGGGTGGTTTTCGTCGCGAGCGCCGCGTGGTCCCTCCGGACTGAGGATCGACCGCGCGCGCAGGCCGCGCTGTTTTTGTTCCTGCAGACCACGTGCCTCGGGCTCTTCGCCGCCCAAGACCTGATCTTGTTCTTCCTCTGGTTCGATCTGTCGATCGTGGGGATGTACTTCGTCATCGCCGGATGGGGTCACGGCAACGCCCGCCGATCCGCACTTAAGTTCTTCCTGTACACGTTCCTGGGATCGCTGGCCCTGCT
The DNA here is from genome assembly GCA_963971985.1 of uncultured bacterium. Taxonomy (GTDB): domain Bacteria; phylum Planctomycetota; class Phycisphaerae; order Phycisphaerales; family UBA1924; genus JANSXG01. The sequence continues at coordinate 3,317 of CAXAVQ010000249.1, read as the reverse complement.
GCTGGGATTCATCGGGCTCTACCTGAACTCCTCCCCTCACACGTTCGACATGATCGAGCTGTCCCAGGCGGGAGCTTTCACGGGCAACGCGGTGACCGGTGGCCTCATTCTCACCGCGATCGTGGTCGGCTTGGCGATCAAGACCCCGACGTTCCCGTTCCACTCCTGGCTACCCCCTGCCCACACCGATGCCCCGAGCATCGGGTCCGTCGTGCTCGCCGCCGTGATGTTGAAGATGGGCACGTACGGTTTCGTGCGCATCGCGATGCCGATGCTTTCGGATGCCTGGAGGGCCGGCGCGTGGGTGATCGTCGCGGTGGGAATCGTGTCGGTGCTCTACGGCGCGCTCGTCGCACTGGCGCAGACGGACGTGAAACGGATGATCGCGTTCACCTCGATCAACCACATGGGCTACGTGATCCTCGCCGTCGGTGCCGCCGGAATCGTGTCCCAGGACAGCGAACAGGCGCAGCACCTTGCAATCACCGGCGCCGTGATCCAGATGGTGTCGCACGGTCTAATCACCGGCGCACTGTTTCTGCTCGCGGGAGTGTTCTGGGATCGCACCGGCAGCTACGATCTCCGCCGCTACGGAGGACTCGCCTCGCCCGCCCCGCGGTTCGCGGGCTTCTTCGCCATCGCCGCGTTCGCCTCCCTCGGCCTTCCCGGCTTCAGCGGATTCATCGCAGAGTTCCAGATCTTCACGGGCAGCATCGGCACGACGCTGTGGGCAGCACTGGCACTACCGGGCATTCTGATCGTGGCCGTGCTGTTCTTGCGCGCCTTCCAACGAGTCTTCACCGGCCCCACCACCGGCCTATCGCCCGGATTCGATGACCTCCGGCCCCGTGAGATCGTCCCACTCGTTGTGCTTCTGGGGCTGTCCGTGATCATCGGCATCTTCCCCGGCCCACTGATCGAACTCATCGCCCCCGCGGCCGACCAGCTGATAGGCGTGCTCGGCCCGTGACATCGATGTCTATGAACTATTCCGCGCTGATCCCCGAAGCGGTGCTCCTCGCCGCCGCGGTGATCGCTCTGCTCGGCGGCAGCTTCCTGCCACGCCGAGGTCAGGTCATCATCCGTTGGTTCACCCTCGGGGCGCTCGTCGTCAGTGCGGGCATCGCCGCGGGAGCTGCCGGTCAGACGGGGGGTGCGATCTTCGAGGGAACCTACGCCATCGACACCCCGACAACGCTCGTGCGCGTACTCGCTCCCCTGTGCACGGTGGTCGTGGTCCTGATTGGACGGCGCGACTTCCGCGGCTCCCCCAGGGAAAGCGAAACGTACACGCTCCTCCTCCTGGCCACCCTCGGCACCGTCGTGATGGGCGGAGCGACAGACCTGCTCGTCCTCATCGCGGCGTTCCTTCTCACGAGCATCCCGCTGTACGCGCTCATCGGGATCAGACGTACTGCCCACGCCGCCGAAGCGACTCTGAAGACGTATCTGATGGGGGCGCTGTTCGGTGTCCTTCTGCTCGCGGGAGTGGCACTTTTGACCAGCCTCGCAGGCACGAGTAGCTACGCGACCATGAACACCGCCCTCGCGGCAGCCCCGACCGCTGCGGTCGTCTTGGGTGTCGTTGCGACCATCATTGGACTCCTCTTCAAGGCAGGAGGGGTGCCGGGGCATTTCTGGGTGCCCGACGCCACCGAAGCCGCAGGCACGGCTGTCGGCGCGTTCTTAACAACAGTCCCCAAAATCGGCGCCCTCGTTGCCATCGCCCGTGTGGTGACCGTGATGCCGTCGAGCATCGACGTTCCCCTCCTCATCGGAGTGCTCGCGGCACTGAGCATGACCGTGGGAAATCTTGCCGCGCTGGCACAGCGCAACGTGCGCCGCCTGATGGGCTGGTCCACCGTGAGTCAGGTCGGATATCTGCTCATGCCGATCGCGGTCATCGGCGCGGCCCCCACTGCTCCTGCGAGTCTGCTCGCATACTTGGTGCTGTACAGCATCTCGAACCTGACAGTCTTCGCCGCCTTCACTGCGCTTCCCGGACGCGAGCATATCGACGACTTCGCCGGTGCCGCACGCCGGCATCCATGGCTGACCGCAACGCTGGCTATCGGCGCGCTCAGCCTGGTGGGAACCCCGCCCACCGCTGTCTTCTTCGGCAAACTCGCCGTGTTCACGTCGACGTGGGATGGCGGACTCGTCTGGCTCGTCGTCGTCGCAGCGATCAATACGGTGGTCAGTCTCTTCTACTACCTTCGCCTTTTCACCGGCCCCTTCCGCGCCGCGCCAGAGGGCAGGTCAGGACCGGCCTTCCCGGCGGCCCCCACGAGCGTACAGGCGACCGCGCTGGTACTCGCGGCAGCCGTACTCTTGTCAGGTTTCGTCGCCGTGGCGATCGCTCCAAGCCTGATCTGACCATGCGCAGCAAGACGAGAGGGCCTGAACGTGTCGGATCTGGGGTTTACATCCACAACCTGCCGGGGATTGCGAGCATCGGTCGTGCCGTGAGGCCAGCCGCTTCAATGCTGCTAGTCGGAACTGCTAGGACTCGACTGCCGTATCAGGCATCGAGGACCACGCTGGGAGCGGTTCTGGTCCCCTTTTGGCCCCCTTATCCACAGGGAGGGCTTCGCACGGCGTTCCGTTATCCACAGCCTCACTTTGCCGAAAGCACGAGGGGGACCAGGAGGGGACCAAAAAATCCGGCTTCCGGAAACAACAAATTCCTGATAAAAATTCCTTCTAATCAGGGATTTTCTGTGGGGCTGCCAGGATTTGAACCTGCGACCCCTTGACCCCCAGGCGTCCCAACCTCTCGATCTGACGACAGTCCCGCGTAGTTCTGCGGCTCAGGTCATGCAGAGCACGTCACGAGATGCACGGTTTCCATGCGGGTGACGTCCCGCTGCGTGGTGGAGTTTCTCGACACCGTGAGGTTGCCCCCGGATTCCGGACACTGACCAGGCGGGTTCTGCGTGTTGCAGGGCTTGTCGGGGAGGATGTCCTTGATGGGCACGAGCAAGAGAAAAACATATACGCCGGAGTATCGCCGTGAGGCCGCGCTTCTGGTGATCGATACGGGCCGGACGGTCGCGGCGGTCGCTCGCGAGATCGGTGTCGGAGAGCAACTACTAGGCCGGTGGGTTCATGCCGAGCGTGCCCGAACGAGTGATGGGGCGCAGGCGCCGCTGGAGCTGCATGAGCGGGCCGAGCTGGAACGGTTACGCCGTGAGATTGCGGAGCTGCGGATGGACAACGAGTTCCTGGGAAAAGCGGCGGCCTTCTTCGCATCGAAGCAGAACCCGAGGAGCGGTTCGCGGTGATCGAGGCGGAGAAGGCGAACGAGACGATGATGA
>CAXAVQ010000248.1:0-4419 GCA_963971985.1 uncultured bacterium | reverse complement strand
CGAGCACCGGGCGATCGACGGCACGCCGTTCAGCCCGGGCTGGATCCCGGGACCGGCCGGGAAACCGGGTGCCGAAACCCCGGGCGGGGATGGAGAAGACGGGGGATCGTGAAAGCGGCTCCCGGTGCGACTAGGATGCCCGTCCAAAGAAGGCTCCGGCCCGTTTCGGGGCCGGATCGGAAGCAAGCATCCACACGGGGCACCCCAGATATGGCATGGATCACCAAGAATTCGGCAGCGATGAAGGTCGAGCGGCGCGATGAGCCGTACCTGACCGAGGCGATGCGCTCCGAAGCCACCGAGACCTACCTGCCCCGCTACGAGACCAAGCACGGGGCCCTGATCCCGGTGCTCCACATGGTCCAGCACGAGTACGGCTGGCTGCCCAAGCAGTCACTCATGGAGATCGCCGAGTTCCTCGACCTGACCCCGGCCGACGTGATCGACACGGCATCCTTCTATGAGGAGTTCTGGCTGGAGCCCAAGGGCAGGCACACGATCAGCATCTGCCGCTCGATCGCCTGCGAGTTCTGCGACCACAAGGCGGTGACCGATGCCTGTCGCGCCAAACTGGGCATCGAGGTCGGGGAGACCACCGACGACGAGCAGTTCACGCTGGTCGAGCTCGAGTGCCTCGGCGCCTGCGGCGAGGCCCCGGCGGTGCTGGTGGACGAGAAACTGGTGAAGTACTGCACGCCCGAGCAGATCGTGAAAGAGATCGAAGAGATCAAGGCCAACCCGGATGCCGGGCACGGGCACTGATCGAAAGGACCCACATGCTTTCCAGACGTCGATTCGTAACGGCCGGGATGCTCGCGATGGTGGGTCTAGCCGGTGGGTGCGCGATCGGCGGCGGGTACGAGCCCGGGCCGGAGATGGACTTCACGATCAACAATCTCACCGGCTCGCCGGTGGTGTTGCGGTTCGATCGGGGTCTGCAGAGTTCGACGGGTCCTGAACTGATCGAGCGGGTACAGGGCGCCGATATCCAGGTCGCCAGCGGTCAGACGATGGGCTACAACCCCGCTCCGAGCGAGACCCGCGCCATGCGAAGGGACGCGCAGGAGCGGAGCGCCATGCTCGTCTGGCAGGTCCAGGTCCGCCAGTTCGGTGCGAGCTGGGAAGAGCCGGGGATCCGGTGGTTCGAAGTCCGCGACACGACGCCGGTCGAACTCACACTCGTCACCGGGATCGAGGACGAAACCGGCGAGCGGGTCGTGCAGATGCGAGCCAAAGGCGGCACGGTGATGCCGATCCCGCGCGAGCACTGGCCTGAGGCGTCGTCAGACTGAGGCCTCCTGATCCTCGGGGACCACGCGGCGCAGCAGTTCGAGCGCCAGCGATTCGGGCTCTTTGCAACTCAGCACGAGTTTGCGCTTCTTGTCGGTGCGCGTGATGAGCACGCCCTTGCCACTGGCGGCGATGGCTCCCGTGTAGCCCCGGACGACCTTGGGCCCCCAGCCGCCGAAGTCGCGCATGGCGTCGAAGGTGCAGATCTCGACGTTCTCGATGGCGCTGTAGGGGACGCTGCTCTTCCAGAAGGGGAAAAAGACCCAACGGAGGCGGTCGTCGTCGAGCGTGATGGTCAGGCGACAGGCGAGGACGAGGGCGGGGCCGAGGAGCAGGACCGGGATGGCGATCGCGTAGAGGTGGGCGGGCTGTTTGGTGGCGATGAAGATCCCGATGAGCATGGCGACCGAACCGATCTCGAGCGCGCAGACTATGAGGAAGACCATGCGGTCCAGAGGCATGGACCAGCGCGGTCGCCCGCGCGAATAGGTCTCCGGGGCGGGGATATCGGCTTCTGGGTCGATTGGGACGGTTCGGACGGGCATATGGGGCTCTGTGGGTCGGCTATGCTGTTTGTTGAGGGATTATGGCGAAAAACCGCAAATCCATTTCGCGCAGTCTGGGGGAGTTCTTCGGGCACATCGCGCACGGCGTGAAGGGGGATCTGTCCTCGGACCAGCCGGAGCGGCGCGAGGTCCGGCGCGAGGTCGAGGAGCGTGAGGGCGAGGTCGACGGGCGCAGGGTGACCCTGCGTCGGACGACGATCGAGGAAATCGAGATCGACGAGGGGTCGAGTGCCGATACGGACGATGAGCCGGGCCGGTAGAGTGGACCCGGAGCCGGTATTCCCGGCAAAGAGCAGGAGAATGGGATGCCCGTGCTGAGTTCCGAGAAATCTGGTGTGTCGCGGATCCGTCGGCGGATCGGCGCGGGTGGCGCGATGCTGGCCCTCGCGTTCGGGCTGGCTGGCTGCTCATCGTTCCAAGACCTGACCGAGACCGGGACGGTGGTCGCGCCGATCGGGCACGGCCCGAAAGTGACGTTCCAGAACGCGTCCACGCGTCCGCTGGAGGTCCGGTACTGGGTCGGCAGGCGCGATGTGAACAAGACTCCGGGCGGCGTGGATGTGATGACGCCGGTGGCGTTCCAGATCGAGCCGGGCGAGCAGCGGATGCACGATGTCGGCAGGACCTACTGGCAGACGGCCAACACCGACGCCGTGGTGCGTGTGCAGGTGAACCTGATCGACGAGGACGGCGACACCGTAGAGGGCGTGGACCCGTGGTGGTTCGAGTTCGAGCGCCCGGCGCCGTATTCGATCCGGGCGGTGAACGCCTCTCGGACGCGCCAGAACCTCGATTTTGAGACCTGGGGCGAGGGCGACCTGTTTATCGTGGGCCCGGAGGAGTGGATCCCTGGGCACAACGGCCGGTATCCGGACTACAGCGCGGGCGAGTAACGGGAAGCCGGTGGAGCGGTATCAGGGAATCCCGCGAGGGTGCGGGGTTCTGCGCAGCGCCCGAGTGCTGAAAGACGGGCGAGTCTGCCCTAGACTCTGTGCTGCGAGGCAGGAATCCGTGCGCGTCAGTCCCGCGCCGAAGACGCCTGGCGTGTCAGTCTGGAGCCAGCATGTTCGAGCCGAAGTTGAAAGAGCCCGTTCTCACGAAGCGCATCCCCAGCAAGCCGTTCGGCGACGCGAAGGACCGGCACATCGTGTCGTACGCCGAGTACGTCGAGACCGGCGGCTACAAGGGCCTCGAGAAGGCGATCACGATGACTCCCGAGGAGCTCGTGACGCTGGTCAAGGACTCGCAGCTTCGCGGTCGCGGCGGCGCGGGCTTCCCGACCGGGCTGAAGTGGTCGTTCCTGCCCAAGGTCGAGGGCAAGCAGGGCGAGCGCTCGCCGCGCTACCTGGCGATCAACGCCGACGAGTCGGAGCCAGGCACCTTCAAGGACCGGCTGCTGATGGACTACGACCCGCACCTGATGCTCGAGGGCATCGCGATCGCGTGCTACGCCTGCCAGCTCGACGCGGCGTACATCTACATCCGCGGCGAGTACCACCACCAGGCGCGGGTGGTCGAGAACGCCATCAAGGAGGCGTACGACGAGGGCGTCTTCGGTGGCAACGGACTCCTGAACGGCGCGGAGACCAAGGAGAACGGCGGGGGAGCCGGTGCGTTCAAGGTGGACTGCTACCTGCATCGCGGCGCGGGCGCGTATATTTGCGGCGAGGAGACCGCCCTGCTGGAATCGCTGGAGGGCAAGCGCGGCTGGCCCCGCATCAAGCCGCCGTTCCCGGCGGTGAAGGGGCTGTTCGGTCGGCCGACGATCATCAACAACGTCGAGACGCTGGCGCACATCCCGTCGATCGTGGAAAACGGCGCGGACTGGTTCAAGACCATGGGCGTCGAGAACAGCTACGGCAGCAAGCTCATGGGCGTGTCCGGGCACGTCGAGGTGCCGGGCGTGTTCGAATGCGATCTGGGCATCCCGCTGAGCACGCTGGTGAACGACTACTGCGGCGGCATGCGCAAGGGCAAGACCTTCAAGGCGGCGATCGCCGGCGGCGTGAGCACGGGCGTGCTCGGTCCGGACGAGTTTGATGCGCCGATGGATTTCGACATCGGGCGGAAATACAACGTGCTCGGCCTCGGCACCGCCTGTCCAACGGTCTTCGACGAGGACACGGACATGGTCGCTGTCGCGCGGAACATCGCGCGGTTCTTCAAGCACGAGAGCTGCGGCCAGTGCACGCCGTGTCGCGAGGGCTCGGGCTGGCTGTACCAGCTCATGACGCGCATCGAGGACGGTAACGGCCGGACCAAGGACCTCGACCTGGCGCTGGAGATCGGTTCGGGCATGGGCGCGATGCCCGGCACGACGATCTGCGGTCTGGCCGACGGCAACAACTGGGCGCTGCGCACGATCATCAACAAGTTCCGCGCCGAGTTCGAGTCGCGGGTGAAGCCGAGCTTCATCCCGGTGGAGATGACGATCGGGGCGGCGGCGAAGGTTTGATCGTGCCGACCGCCTGAGCCATCCCCGTCTGTTTGGAAGGTTCGACATGGCCTGCGCTTCGCTTAGATTGGGATGAAGACCTGTTGCTCCGCGCGTGGTACATCACGC
>CAXAVQ010000247.1:0-4420 GCA_963971985.1 uncultured bacterium | reverse complement strand
GCGATGCAGTTCAAGGCCGGGCGGGTGGCGGATGCACGCGGGACGCTGCTGATCGCGCTGCAGCAGAACGATGCCCAGCCGCAGGTCTACGGGATGCTCGCGGAGATGGATCTCGCGGAAGGGGCCACCGAGAAGGGCGTCGAGTTCGCCCGCAGGGCTCGGGAGCTCGACCCGGACCAGTTCGCGTATCGAGTGACGGAGGCTCGACTGCTCCGGCGTCTCGGGCGCGCTCTGGCGGTGCTGACGGGGATCGATGAGTACACACGCCTGACCAACGCTGCGGTATTGCGCGACGTGATCCTGACGCTTCAGGCCCTGGGGCAGCACGACCGGGCGGCCGATTTCGCGGAGCGGGCGGCGGAGGCCAGCGGGACCAGCGCCGAGATCGTGATGATGACCGCAGATGCGATGGACGCGGCTGGGCGTCTGGAAGCGGCGGTGGAGTACGCTCAGCGGGCACGAATGCTGGGGCACCCGAACGGGGAGGCTCGGGTGGAGCACCTGCGGATCAAACTGGCGGCGTCTTCGTCCTAGCGGGACGCGGAGCCAAAATCGCGGTCCGGCTATACTGGTCGATTCGATGCCGGACACGCTGCGGATCAACGAGATTTTCTACTCGATACAGGGCGAAAGCACCCGTGCGGGCCAGCCGTGCGTGTTCGTTCGGCTCACCGGCTGTCACCTGCGCTGCACCTTCTGCGACACCGAATACGCGTTCAAGGAGGGCGAGACCCGCTCGATCGACTCGATCGTCGAGGAGGTCTGTTCGCACCCGTGTGATTTCGTGGAAATCACCGGCGGCGAGCCGCTGCTTCAGGCGCGGGGGCATGACCTGATGCACCGGCTGTGCGAACTCGGCAAGACGGTGGCGATCGAGACGAGCGGGGCCTGCGACATCGACGGCCGGGGCGCGTGCGATCCGAGGGTAGTCCGGATCATGGACCTCAAGACGCCCGGTTCGGGCGAGGTCGAGCGGAACGACTGGGCCAACATCGAGCGACTCAGGCCCCACGACGAGGTGAAGTTCGTGGTCTGCGACCGAGCGGACTACGAGTGGGCGCGCGAGAAGATCCGGGAACACGCGCTGGACACGCGGGTCCGGGCGGTGCTCATGAGCGCGGTCTTCGAGCAGCCGGCGGGGCTGGAGATCCTCGGCCAGCGGGGGCTGTCGATGCGCGATTTGGCAGAGTGGATCCTCGAGGACGGCCTGCCGGTCACGATGCAGACGCAGCTTCACAAGTTCATCTGGGATCCGCAGACGCGGGGGGTATAGACGTCGTGCAGGTCGATCTGGTCAAGAGTTTCGGGTTCGAGGCGGCGCACTGGTTGCCGTGCTTTCCCGAGGGGCACAAGTGCCGGCGCATGCACGGGCATTCGTTCCGGGTTGACGTCGTCGTGCGCGGCGAGATCCCCGACGATCGCGGATACCTCATCGATTTCGCGGACATCAAGAAATTGATTGGGCCCATCGAGAAGCAACTCGATCACTACTGCCTCAACGATATCCAGGGCCTCGAGAACCCGACGAGCGAGGTGCTGGCGAAGTGGATCTGGGACCGGCTCAAGCCGGAATTGGACCTGCTGGCCGAGGTCGTCGTGCACGAGACCTGCACGAGCCGCTGTCACTATCGCGGCTAGTTTGAATCGTTGCGGCGGATAATGCTCTCGTCCTTCAGACGGTCTTCTACGACCTGTTCGCGTTGCTCCGGATCGCTCGGGACGATGACGAGTTGCGGTTCCGCGTTGGATTGACCAGCGGGATCCTGGGCCCGGCCGTAGACGCGACGCTGTTCATCCGCACGCACGGTGTCTGGTTCCGGGGACTGGTTTTTGAAGCCCCGGACGCTGTTGATGTAGCCGCGTTCGCGCAGGTACTGGTTTCGCGCGTTGACCAGATCGTTGCGAATGGACTCGGTCCGACGGATCCACGGGTAGTTGCGTTCGAGTTCGTCGACCGTCCGATCGTTGATTTCTTCCCACGGGCTGATAGCGATGTAGGGGATGTTCTCGCGCGGGCGAACGAGGACCACGTCTTCGGCTTCGCTGAGCGGAGCACCGTAGGGGAGTGGCGAGCGCGCATCGTAGGGATTGCCGCCGGTCGTTGCGGTCACGCTGCGAACCGGGGCAGTGCGCGGGTCGATGTTCTGGAGCACGCCTTCGCGTGGCGTCTGGAGGAGGATCACGGTCGGGCCGTAGGGGACCCGGACGTCAGAGCGGAGCGATTCGTAGCGGACGGGGCCGGCGAGGACGGGAGAAAGAGCGCACGCGAGAACGCTTGACGCGAGAAGTGTCTGGAGTTTCATGATGGTTCCGATCTGAACTTGTTTGCTGTGCACTTATATCATTGCACCGAAAGCACTTGCGACAAGCGCCCGAGCTTCGCAATCGAGCGATGTGAAGATAGGCAACGTGGAAAGCCGGGCATGCAGGCGATCCGGGCCGGCGTGTCCCAGTTACGTAAAGGGAATAGGCTCTGCACCGCAGACCGCGTCGTAGGCGGCGACGAGCGCATCGACGTGCGTCGAGGCGGTCCGGTCTTCCTTGATCAGGGCACGAGCGTTCGCGAGGATCTCTGCGATCCCGTCCCCCTCTGCGTTGAGCGCGCGCTGGAGGATCGCCTTCCACGAGTCAGCCCCAGTCTCGTGGGCGATCAACGCGGTGGTTCCATCGATCAGGACATCGGACAGCAGAGGATCGGCGGCAGATGCAACGAGAACACCGCTGGCCATAGCGTCGAGGATGATCGAGCGGTTCTGGCCGTCGCCGTCCGGCAGGACGAGCAGGTCGCAGCGGGTTGTCAGTGCCCGGCTGTGCTCAAGAGATGGCACGATGGACAGGCGGTCCTCGATGCCGATTTCCCGAGCGTGGCGGGCGACGGTGTGGGTCTGCGAGACCGCGTGCTCGTCCAGGAAGATCAACGGAGGATTACTACCTTCCGCTGGTGGGAGGGCCTTCAGAGTATCGAGCAGACGGTTCAGGCGTTTGCTGCTCCGGCCCGCGGTGATGATCGCAACAGCGGGGAGTTGTTCGGATGGGCGGGGGCGTTTCATCGCCTCCGAAACGTGTGCCCCCCATGGAGTCAGAAGCACTGGCGACTTGCGAGCCTGCTCGCGGAGTGCGTCGTGCATCGCCTGACCGGGGGCGAGCCATGCGAAGCGGGCTTCGTCTCCGAGGGCGCGTGCGGCGGAAGCTTCGAACGAGCGGACACGGTCGAGTTCGCTTTGTGAGAGCACCTCAACGACCAGGTTCGAGCCGGCGGAGGACGCGGTCTGCAGCGCCATCGACCATGCGTTCACACCGATCGCATGCACGACGTCCAGGCGGGAGGAACTGGGGTCGTCGAAGCCGATGTGTTCGTCGATGTCGCGGACGAGGCGGCGTGCCCGGGCTTTGAGCGTGAGGATCGATCCGCCGGACGTGTACGTCAGGCCGGTGATGAGGCTCTCGGCGTCGATGTGGAGGCGGTCGTCGGAGGGTTCGGCGTAGAGGATGCGCACGTTCTGACCGAGCAGGCCGATCTCGAGTCGGCTGAGCATCGATGCCTCGCGAGCGGCGATGTCGGCATCGGTCAGGATCAGCGCGCGCATGGGGCCGCCCTTCGGGTGGGACTAGGCGTCGGTCTGCGTCTTCTGCCGGGTCGGGTCATCGGCGATCCGGTAGTCGAGGTCGGGGGCGCGGGACTTGTGGCCCTCGACCGCCTCGGTCCGCCAGACACCGACCCAGTGGTTCGGTTTCACTTCCTGCAGGTAGTAGTCGCCGGCCGGTTCGTCGCTCGGCGCAAGATCCTTCGGCGGATCGTGCCAGGGCTACCACGGGCGGACGCCGTTCTCGGCGCCCGGGAGTTTCTCGAATTCCTTTGGGTTCTCGGTGACTTCGGTGATGGTCACGAGGCGTTCGAGGCGCTGGTGCATCTTAGGAATGGAGGCGAAGAGGCCGCGTGTGTATGGGTGCATCGGGTTCGAGAACAGTTCGAACACGTTCGCGTACTCGACGACGCGCCCGGCATACATGACGCACACGACGTCGGCGTTCTCGGCGACGACACCGAGGTCGTGGGTGATGAGCATCATCGCCATGTCGCGATCGGTCTGCAGCTCGCGGAGCAGTTCGAGGATCTGCGCCTGGATGGTGACGTCGAGCGCGGTCGTCGGCTCGTCGGCGAGGAGCAGTTTCGGCTGGCGAGGGCCATGGCAATCATGACGCGCTGGCGCATGCCGCCGGAGAACTGGTGGGGGTATGCCTTGATGCGTTCGCGCGGGTCGGGGATGCCGACGTCGTTCATGGCCTCGACGGCGATCTCCACGGCCTCGTTGACCTTGACGTTCTGGTGGAGCAGGATCGCCTCGATGATCTGGTCGCCGATGGTGTAGACCGGGTTCAGGGAGGTCATGGGCTCCTGGAAGATCATGGCGATGTCGTT
>CAXAVQ010000246.1:0-4428 GCA_963971985.1 uncultured bacterium | reverse complement strand
ACTATATGGTGAGGTACGGACAAGCCCTGACAGCTTATTCACACGACCGGTGGTGGCTCTGAAATTTTACTCATCGCGCAAGTCCAGTATTTATCGGCACTTGCGCAATCTGGTGCGGGGTGGGGCAAAAAGACCCTGCATTTTGATGCCTTTGTGCTTGAGTACACATCATCTAGCGGTAGTATCCGTCTCGGTGGTCATCCCGGCGGGCGAGTGGGCCCGACATCGACGGGATGCCGGACAACACGAACTGAGTGCCGCGTGAGCGGGGAGCGATCAGAGTTGCCCCGGGCGCGGTGGCTGCGTCCCGAGTGTATCGCGCGAGCGGTTCTCGGACGCGCCGGGCTCGGCGTCTCCCTGTGGTGGTGGGGACGCCCCAACAGGAGTGCGAGACGCATGGCCGTTCTCTGCGACACCCAGATCCGCGAACTCATCGGCATCGAGCCGTTTTCCGACAACGAGAAGCGCCCCGGGCGCGTGTCCTACGGCGTGTCGTCGTACGGGTACGACGTCCGCGTCGGCACTCGCTTCAAGATCTTCACGCCCACGCCCCGGACCGGCGGCATCTCCGTCGTTGACCCCAAGGCCTTCAGCGAGGACCTGATGGTCGAGGTGGACACCGCCGAGCAGGACACCGACCACATCATCATCCCGCCGAACTCCTTCGCGCTGTGCGAGACCGTCGAGACGATCGACGTGCCGCGCGATGTGCTGGTGATCTGTGTGGGCAAGACCACCTACGCCCGCTGCGGGCTGATCGTGAACGTCACCCCGCTCGAGCCGGAATGGCGTGGCAAGGTGACGATCGAGATCAGCAACACGACGCCGCTCCCGGCGAAGGTGTACGCGAACGAGGGCATCGCCCAGTTCGTGTTCTTCAAGGGCGACCGGACCTGCGCGATCAGCTACGCGGACAAGGCGGGCAAGTACCAGGATCAGCTTGGGTTGACGCTGCCGAAGGTCGACTGAGTTCTCGCGCTCACCAACCGTTTTCGCAATCATTTATTCATTCTGATTATTCCGCGTCTCTCTCCTCCGACGCCTCACATCTGACAAGGAATCGCCGTCGCCATGAAGATCACACGGAAGTTCACCAAGCCAGGCCAGGACCCGTTCGCCACCACCGAGTGGGTGAAGCGTCAGTCGCGGATCTCCAATCCCGATGGGAGCGTGGTCTTTGAGATGAACGATGCCGAGGTGCCGACCGGGTGGTCGCAGCTCGCGACGGACATCATGGTCAGCAAGTACTTCCGCAAGGCCGGCGTGCCGCAGAAGGGTGACGACGGCAAGGCGCTGAAGGACGAGAGCGGCAAGCCGGTGCTCGGTCCGGAGCGGAGCGCGCGTCAGGTGATCCACCGTCTGGCCGGGTGCTGGCGCCACTGGGGTGCGACGCACGGCTACTTCGACACCGAGGCCGATGCGCAGGCGTTCTACGACGAGATCGCGTACATGCTGGTGCACCAGATGTGCGCTCCCAATAGCCCGCAGTGGTTCAACACGGGTCTGAACTGGGCGTACGGCATCAACGGCCCGGCCCAGGGGCATCATTACCCCGACCCGGAGACGGGCGAGGTGCGTCTGAGCGAGGACGCGTACACGCACCCGCAGCCGCACGCGTGTTTCATTCAGAGCGTCGAGGACGATCTGGTGAACCCGGGCGGGATCATGGACCTGTGGACGCGTGAGGCGCGTCTGTTCAAGTACGGCTCGGGCACGGGGACGAACTTCTCGCGCCTTCGCGGCGAGAACGAGCAGCTCTCGGGCGGCGGCAAGAGCAGCGGGCTGATGAGCTGGCTGAAGATCGGCGACCGGGCGGCGGGGGCGATCAAGAGCGGCGGGACGACGCGCCGGGCGGCGAAGATGGTGTGCCTGGATATGGACCACCCGGACGTCGAGGACTTCATCAGCTGGAAGGTGCGCGAGGAGATCAAGGTCGCGGCGCTGGTCGAGGGCATGAAGCACGTGCGCAAGGACCTGCGCGAGACGGCCGAGAAGCTGGGCCTGAAGCTGACCTACGACTACAACGGCGAGGCGTACAGCACGGTCTCGGGTCAGAACGCCAACAACTCGCTGCGGATCCCCGACGCGTTCTTCGAGGCGATCGACGCGGACGCCGACTGGTCGATGACCTCGCGGACGACCGGCGAGGTGTGCAAGACCGTGAAGGCGCGGGGCCTGTGGGACCAGATCGGCTACGCGGCGTGGCGGTGCGCGGACCCGGGCGTGCAGTACGACTCGACGATCAACGCGTGGCACACCTGCCCGGCGGGCGGTCGGATCAACGCGAGCAACCCGTGCTCGGAGTACATGTTCCTGGACAACACGGCGTGCAACCTGGCGTCGTTCAACCTGCTGAAGTTCTACGACCCGAAGACGCGCGAGCTGGACGTTGAGAAGTACGAGCACGGCATCGACCTGTGGACGATGGTGCTCGAGATCAGCGTGCTGATGGCGCAGTACCCCTCGGAAGAGATCGCTCGTCTGAGCTACGAGTACCGCACGCTGGGTCTGGGCTACGCGAACATCGGCGCGGTGCTGATGCAGGCGGGCATCCCGTACGACTCCGACGAGGCCCGCGCGGTGTGCGGCTGCCTGACGGCGATCCTGACCGGGCGCTCGTACCGGATGTCGGCGCTGATGGCCAAGGAGCTCGGTCCTTTCAAGGGCTTCGATCGCAACCGCAAGAACATGCTCCGGGTGATGCGCAACCACCGTCGCGCGGCGCACGGCATCGGTCGCGACGCGAGCGACTGGGAAGACCTGAAGATCCGCCCGGTGCCGATCGACCACAAGGTGATGAAGAGCGGCGCGGTGTCGATCGCCAACGCGAAGTCGCTGCTGAAGCACGCGACGCAGGCGTGGGACGACGCGGTGTCGGTGGGCGAGAAGCACGGCTATCGCAACGCCCAGACCACGGTGATCGCGCCGACGGGGACCATCGGCCTGCTGATGGACTGCGACACGACGGGCGTGGAGCCGGACTTCGCGCTGGTGAAGTTCAAGAAGCTCGCCGGCGGCGGGTACTTCAAGATCGTGAACCAGTCGGTCCGCCCGGCGCTCGAAGCGCTCGGCTACGGCAAGGGCGAGATCTCGGACATCATCGACCACATCCTCGGGACGCTGCGCCTGGATGTGCCGATGCTGTCGCCGGACGGCAAGACCCTGCACGACGCGTCGTTCGCGGACTTCCTGAAGGAGAAGGGCCTCGTCGATGAGGATCTGGACAAAATCGAGAAGGCCCTGCCGGGCGTGTTCGAGCTGCACTACGGCTTCAGCGCGTGGACGCTGGGCGATGAGGCGATCGAGCGCCTCGGCTTGAACCCCGAGGAGGTGAAGAACGACTTCTCGTTCAACCTGCTCAAGCACCTGGGCCTGACGAAGGAGCAGATCGACGGGCTCGGCGCGACGATCTGCGGTTCGCAGACCATCGAGGGTGCGCCGCACCTCAAGGACGAGCACCTGCCGGTGTTCGACTGTGCGAACAAGTGCGGCAAAACCGGCAAGCGGTACATCCACGCCAACGGTCACATCCGCATGATGGCGGCGGCCCAGCCGTTCATCTCGGGCGCGATCAGCAAGACGATCAACCTGCCGTCGGACGCGAGCGTTGAAGACATCAAGGACGCGTACCGGCTCAGTTGGGAACTCGGTCTGAAGGCGAACGCGCTGTATCGCGACGGCTGCAAGCTGAGCCAGCCGCTGTCGACGAAGTCTGAAGACGCGGATGAGGACTCGCAGTCTTCGTCCGCGGACGAGGCGGAGGCCGCGCTGGTCGCGGGCGTCGACGAGGACGAGGACTCGGTCGCCGAGGCCCGCGAAGAGATCGCCGAGCAGTACGCCGAGGCGGCCAAGGCGTCGGCGGCCGGTGACAAGCAGGCCGCCGAGCGGATCGTCGAGCGGATCGTGCATCGCCCCATGCGTCGTCGCCTGCCCGATACCCGCCACTCGATGACCCACAAGTTCAACGTGGCCGGTCACGAGGGCTACCTGACCGTCGGTCTGTACGAGGACGGCCAGCCGGGCGAACTGTTCATCACCATGGCCAAGGAAGGTTCGACCATCGGCGGCCTGATGGACTCGCTGGGCACGGCGACGAGCGTCTCGCTGCAGTACGGCGTGCCGGTCGAGTCGCTGGTGAAGAAGTTCACCCACCAGCGCTTCGAGCCGGCGGGCATGACCACCAACCGCGACATCCCGTTCGCGAAGTCGCTGGTTGACTACATCTTCCGCTGGATGGGCATGCAGTTCATCCCCGGCTATCGCGAAGCGAACGCTCCGAGTCGCGGTTCGGACAAGTCCGACACTCCGGCCGCTCCGGCGCTTCGCTCGGCCGGTCGCGGGTTCGCGATCGCCGACTCGGACGATGACGGCGATGTCCCGGCAACCGAGGTGCACAAGGCCCGTCAGAAGGTGACCGAGGTGAAGGCG
>CAXAVQ010000245.1:0-4445 GCA_963971985.1 uncultured bacterium | reverse complement strand
GACCGTTCAGGAAGGCCCGAGCGCTGAACTCGCCCGGGTCCGCGCTGCGCACGCCGTCGCTCTCCAGGAGCAGGTCGAGCACGCGCCGCACCAGCAGCGGGTTCCCCGGCAACTGGATCTCGCAGGCGTCCTCGCCGGTGTACGAGCCCGGCGCGGGGAAGGCGGCCACAATGACGTCGAGCTGTCCGGCGGGTTTGGCGGGATCGTCCTCGCGCGGGACGAGCATCGTCGCGCGACGGATGCCGCGTGCGGGCTGTTCAGACGATGGTTCGTCGAGGAGCGCCCCCACCGACCGGAACGCATCGGGACCGGAGAGCCGGATCATCGCGAGCCGGGATCGCTCGAAGCCGGTCGCGAGCGCGACGATGGTGTCGCCGAGGCGCACCGGGTCAGTCCCGCTTCTTGTAGCGGTTCTTGGCTCGCTGCTCCTGCACGCGCTGGCGCTTGGACTGCCCGGGTGCGGTCGCGGTGTTGCGGACCCGCTTGGGTTTCTTCTGCTTGGGCTGGTAGCTGCGCTCGTCGGGGTGTTTGTCGAGCTCGAGCGTGTCGATGTGCGCCCGGATCCACTTGCCCTCGATGATCGCGAAGCAGGAGTTGGTCACGAAGTACAGCGTCAGCGCCGCCGGGGCGGTGTACATGAAGATCGGGAACAGCACGACCATCATGACCTTGATCATCTTCTGCTGGGCGCGTTGCTCGTCGGTCATCGTCGCCGAGGGCGGCGGGGACATGTACTTCTGCTGGATGAAGAACACCAGCCCGAGCAGCAGCGGCAGGATGTTGATCGAGTCGATCTGGCCCAGCATCGGCACATTGAAGCCGGTGCCAAGCGGGATGAACCGGTCGCTCCGCGCGAGGTCGGCCAGGAACAGCCACTCGCCGCCGGAGATGGTCTGGAAGATGCCGAAGAACGCCGGCTCGTGGCGGAGCTCGTGGTTCATGTACAGCATCGCGTACAGCGCGATCCAGATCGGGGACTGCAGGAACATCGGCAGGCAGCCGAGCGCGCCCGTGTACGACACGCCCTCGGAGCGGAACAGCTTCTGCTGCTCCTGCATCATCTTCTGGCGGTCGTTCTTGTACTTCTCCTGAAGTTTCTTGAGCTTGGGCTGGACCCGCTGCATGTCCTTGGCGAACTTCTGGATGCCGATCTGCGATTTCTTGAACACCGGGTGCAGGATCGTGCGCACGACGAGCACGAGCAGGATGATGGACAACGCCCAGTCGAACACCACGTAGTCGTGGAAGATGCGCAGCACGAACAGCAGCAGGTTGCCCAGCCACTCGAACGTGCAGAACGCGCACATGCCGCCGATGTTGTAGACCACGATCTCCGTGAGCTGCAGCCCGGCGATACGCGGGTCTTCCTGGTTGGCGAGGCCTCGCTCGTCGAGCGGGCCGGCGTAGCTGCCGAAACTCAGGTCACGCGAACCCGAGGCCGGGGCCGCGAACTCGGGCGAGGTGATGCGCATCGACAGGCGACCCTCGCCGTCGTTGGCGCTGTTCGGAAGCACGACCGGATCGAGCCGGCCCACCAGTTCGAACGCCTTGTCGCCGGGGTTCGATGGGTCGAGCAGCGGGTGCACGATCATGCCGAAGTAGCGGTTGGTCTGGGCAAACCAGACCAGTTCGTCAGCGCCGCTGAACGCTTTGCGCGGCGGCCACATCGCGTCGGGCGAAACGCCGTTGTTCAACGCCTTCTTCACATCGCCGAGTACGCTGGTCAGACGCTTCAGACGACCGTCGGCCTCGACCTGCGGGTCCTGCCAGCCCTGCTGGGCCGACAGCGTGTAGCCGTAGCGGATGCGCTGCATCGACAGCAGCGAGTAGCCGGACTTGTCGCGCTCGAGATCGAGCGGGCCATCCTGCACCCACGTGAACGAGAGCTCCTGATCGGTCAGGTTCTCGACACGCTGCTCAACGGCGATGTCGTAACTGCCCGGCTTGACCTCGTACGAGCGGACCACGCGCGCGACCAGCTGGCCGGAGGCGTTCTCGATCTCGGCGACCATCTCGCCGGGCCGGTCACCGGCCCGCCAGAGCTGGCCGGGTACGCCGCCGAACAGGTCGATCCGCTGATCGTCCACCAGCATCGCCACCGCGGCGAGCGGGACCAGCCGGTAGGTGATCGCCGAACCGTCGGCTTGGGTGAACGGCTGCTCACCGAAGCTGGTCAGCACGTACTGGCCTTCGGCTTCGATGTTCGTCTCACCGGCCTGCAGGCGTTCGCGAGCCGCGACCAGGTCGGTGGCGGTCTCGAACTCCTTGTTGAGCAGGATGCGCTTCACGCCCGCGCCGAGGTAAGTCAGTTCGACCTCGAGGTCGTAGTCGGAATCGAAGTACGGGCTGCCGAGCGTCGCGGCGACCGAGTCCTGCGGGTTGGGCCCAAAGACCCGGGCACGCAGACCATCGAACAGTCCATCGCCGGTCAACGGCTCGGCTGGCTGGGCCTCGTCTTCGTCCGGAGCACCGATCTGCGGCGTGGTCGCGCCGTCCGGGTCGATGGTTTCGGGCACATCGCCCGCCGGGGTTTCAGGCTGGTCGGCGTCCGCCGGCTCGGTCGTTTCGGGCTGATCGACCGGGCTCTGGTCATCGGCGGTCTGGTCGACCACTTCGTCCGCGCCGGTCTGGTCGACGGGCTGGGTCTGGGCAGCGCGGTTCAGGGCCTGGTTCTGGGCGTTCTGGGCGAGCGCGAACACGATCCCGATCGCCCCGGCCAGCACGATGATCGGGATCAGGATCCGGAGCGGCGAGTTCTTTTTGGCTGCGGGCATAGCGATTCGATCTGAAACCCGGCACCGCGTGGGCGATGGGTCGAGGTTTGGAGGGCGATGCGGAGCAAACAGCACCGCCTCGCACCTTCGAGGGGGCCGTCGCTGCAGGAACGAAGACTGTACATCAGCACGAGGCCCGGCGTTGCGCCAACCGCCTCAAAACCGCTCAGCGACCCTCGTATAGCCGGTCGGCGAGCCAGTCGGTGAGTTCCGGAATCTCCCGGATCTTCTCTGCCGTCGCGTCGACGTCGTACTCGACCCGGTGGAACTCGACCCGGTCCTTGTGCATCACGATGTACGCGGCCCGCGGGTCGTGGTCGCGCGGCTGGCCCACGCTCCCGACGTTGATGATCGCCTTCTCGCCCTCGAGGAACTTGTAGGTCGAGTTGTCCCCCACTTCGGCCGGGGGGTAGAAGTCGGGCTCGTCGGTGAACACCCCCGGAACATGGGAGTGCCCGACCAGCGCGACGCCGTCGACGAGGTCGAACAGCGATCTCATCTTGTCCGGGCTGTTGATGGCGTCGTCGGGGAAGATGTATTCGTTGATCGGGCGACGGGGCGAGCCGTGGACCGCCAGAACCGGCTTTTCCGACTCGGTGCCGACCGATTCCGAACCGTTCATGAGGACGCGGACGCGCAGGCGCCCGAGGAAGCGGTAGCGCTGGTTGCGCAGGTCCACATCCTCGACCTTGTCGAACTGCTCGCGGGTCCAGTAGGCCGCGGCTTCGGCTCCGGGGTTGAAGTTCGTCGGCTCGTAGAGGACCGCGAAGTCGTGGTTGCCCAGCAGCGACCACTCGCAGTGTTCTGCGACGAGGTCCACGCATTCCAGGGGTTCCGGGCCGTAGCCGATGATGTCGCCGAGGCAGATGATCCGCTTGACATCCTTGGCGCGGATGTCGTCCAACACCGTGCGCAACGCTTCGGCGTTGCCGTGGATATCGCTGATGACGGCCGTCGGAAACACGATCTACTCCCAAATCCTGCGGGCGAACGGGGTTGGGTCCGCACCGGGGGACGGAGCAGACTACCAGCGTGGGCCGGGGCGTGCTACGCGTGGGGGCCCGAGACGAGAATCGGCCCGAACGGGCCCCACAATGAGGCGCGAACCACCGGCGGACCTCACACGGTTCGGGAAGGGGTCGGGGAGATTCCGGATCGGGCTTGCCCGCACCCCTGTCGCGACTATGATCCGGCTCGATTGTCGTCCGGTTGGGGTTGGGGCTTCACGCCAGGCCCGGATCGGCCGATAAACGGCTTTGCCCGCCCCTTCAGGCGGGGATCGGCCCCGGTCGATCCGCTCTCTCATCCACCACCCGACGCCCGGTCGCCCTCGGCCCGGGCCGACCCAACAGGACACGACGCCCCATGGCTGTTCAGTACCAGCGCACCCGGGAAATGACGATCGACGAGCTGCTGCTCGAAAACCGCGTGGTCTTCCTCTTCGGGGAGATCCACCAGGCGTCGGCGGCCCGCGTCATCATGCAGATGCTCTACCTGGAGAACCAGAAGAAGGGCCAGGACATCAACTTCTATATCAACAGCCCCGGCGGCGTCGTGGACGACACGCTGGCCATCTACGACACGATGCGCTTCCTGTCCTCCAAGGTCGCCACATACTGCATCGGGCGGGCCTACTCCGGTGCCTCCCTGCTGCTCGCGTCCGGCGAGAAG
>CAXAVQ010000244.1:0-4445 GCA_963971985.1 uncultured bacterium | reverse complement strand
TGAGGTGCTCGATGTAGGGCGTCGGGCCGCCTTCGCGATAGCCGGTGCGGGCGTACTCTTCGCCGCTGGCGTCGGTGAGGACGATCGTCGGGTAGCCGCGGATCTCGAACTTCTCCTGCCACTCCTTGTTGTGGGCCTTCACCTCGTCGGACTGCGGCTTGCGGGCCGGGTAGTCGAGCATGACGAGGACGAAGTCGTCCGGGACGGCCTGCTTGAACTCGGACTGGGTGAAGACCTCGTCCTTGAGCTTGATGCACCAGCCGCACCAGTCGGAGCCGGTGAAGTCGATCAGGATGTCCTTGCCCTCGGCCTTGGCCTTTTCCATGGCGGCGGGCATATCGTCGGCGATCCAGAGCTCGTCGGCGCTGAACGCGGGGGCGGCAATCGTCATGGCGGCGCCGGCGGCGAAGACAGCCGCGGCGGTCGAGCGGAACAGTTTCATGTAAATGACCTTTCGTTTCGGGCGTGCGCGGAGCCGGTCACATCCCGGGGCGTCACACGGCGTCGGCGCGATTCACGCTGAGGTCCGACGCGAGATATCAGATTCCAGTTCTTCACTGTACACCCTCAGACCCGTTCAGATGCGAGAACGGCTGGGGGATTCCCCCTGTCAATGGGGTCAAACGGGCACTTATTCCGGTCCTGAGCGATCAATTCAGGCGTCGTCCGACGCTCGCAGACGCGACCGGTCGGGACGGATACACTGGCCGCCCCGCTGTGGATTGACCCAAGCCCCTGATTCTCTCGCCACCAGCGAGGAGTTTGTATGACCTGGCTCCGTGTATGTGATGCCCTGAACGCCCAGCCCGGCACAAAAACCACCCTGAAGGGGTGGGTTCGCACCCGGCGCGACTCCAAGGCCGGCCTGTCGTTCATCAACCTGAACGACGGCTCCTGCTTCGCGGATGTCCAGATCGTGGCCCCCGCCGACCTGCCCAACTACGAGTCCGAAGTCACCAAACTCACCACCGGCTGCTCGATCGAGGCGACCGGCGAACTGGTCGAGTCCAAGGGCAAGGGCCAGGCGATCGAACTCAAGGCCGACTCGATCACCGTCCTCGGCTGGGTGGACGACCCGGACACCTACCCGGTCTCGGCCAAGCGCCACACCTTCGAGTACCTGCGCGAGGTGGCCCACCTGCGCGTGCGGACCAACACCTTCGGCGCGGTTGCACGGGTGCGCAACTGCCTCGCCCAGGCGGTCCACCGCTTCTACCACGAGCGCGGCTTCTCGTGGATCCACACCCCGATCATCACCGCCAGCGACGCCGAGGGGGCGGGCGAGATGTTCCGCGTCAGCACGCTGGACCTCGCCAACATCCCGAGAACCGATGACGGCGAACTCGACTTCTCCGAGGACTTTTTCGGGCGCGAGGCCATGCTGACGGTGTCCGGCCAGCTCAACGTGGAGACCTACTGCGCTGCGCTGACCAACGTCTACACCTTCGGCCCGACCTTCCGGGCCGAGAACTCCAACACCAGCCGGCACCTGGCGGAGTTCTGGATGATCGAGCCGGAGATCGCCTTCGCGGACCTCAACGACGACATGAAGCTCGCCGAGGACTTCCTGAAGTACCTCTTCAAGGCGGTGCTCGAAGAGCGGGCCGACGACATGGACTTCTTCGCCCAGCGGATCGAGCCCACGGCCATCGACCGGCTCAAGCACGTGATCGACAGCGACTTCAAGCGGGTGTCGTACACCGAAGCGATCGCGATCCTCGAAGAGGCGAACACCCCCGACAAGAAGGGGCGCCAGAAGTTCGAGTTCCCGGTGTCGTGGGGCAGCGACCTGCAGAGCGAGCACGAGCGCTACCTGACCGAGGAGCACTTCAAGGCCCCGGTGATCGTGCACGACTACCCGAAGGACATCAAGGCCTTCTACATGCGCCTCAACGGCCCCGACAAGGCCGGGCCGGACGGCCGGGAGACGGTCGCGGCGATGGACGTGCTCGCGCCGGGCATCGGCGAGATCATCGGCGGCTCGCAGCGCGAGGAGCGTCTCGAAGTGCTCAATAAGCGCCTCGACGAGATGAACCTGCCCAAAGAAGACTACTGGTGGTACCGCGACCTGCGCCGCTACGGCACGGTCCCCCACGCCGGCTTCGGCCTCGGCTTCGAGCGCCTGGTGCAGTTCGTGACGGGCATGGGCAACATCCGCGACGTGATCCCGTTCCCGAGGACGCCGGGGCAGGCGGGGTTTTAGTCGCTGTCGCGGAACGGAGAGCGAGAAGTGCTGCTCACGAAGGCGGAGTCCGTGGCCGCGCTGAAGTCTGGCTATGTCACGACTGACCGGCTCAGACTCGTGAAGCGCGACGACGAAGTGCTATTGGACTACCCGAAGTCCAAGTTACCACAGGTGTTGCTGACTTCCCTGCTTGCGCTGACGCTGCTCTACTTCTTGATCGATTACATCTCGAAGGGTCACCCGAATAGAGCAGACATCTTGTTGGCCTTCTTTTGCATATCGATATTGACGTTCGTCACGCTGGTCGCTGTCTACATCTCGTTCATGATCAAGGGTCGCCGCCGTGATCCGGTGCTGCGGATCAACAAGACAATGGGTGCTCTGACGGTGAGCATCGGCAAACAGTCGGCCATCTTTGATAAAGTTGCCGGGTTTGCGGTGTATAGCGGAAGGACATTCGCGGCCAGTGGGTTTCTGGAGGGCTTTGCCCATTCCTACACGCACATTTTCGCGACCCCTCGCGACGCAGCGAACAGAGTGCACCTGTTCACTTTCGTCGAAGCGCTGCCGCCGTTCGTGCGGATGCGACCGGGAGGACGCAGGCTCGACGCCCTTCTGCGCGAAATCAGCGACGACGTTTCGTTTCATGCGATCGATAAATCAGAGTTGTTACACGAGGCTGAGTTCCTCAAACATATCCCGACAACGTGGGCGCATGTCCGGTGAACTCCATGTCTACCTTGCTCGTTCTCACCCGGCGGGCAGACTGATCTGACGCCGCTGAGCCACCGCCTCCGCCTCCCGCTTGATCGCCTCGCACCGCTTCTTCGGCAAGCGGCGCATGTAGCCAGTCAGGAACAGGCAATCAAAGAGCCGCCCAAGCGGGCCGAGCGGCGACCGGAAGTCAATCTCGTCGACCATCAGCGTAACTCCGCCGCGGTCCTCGAACCGGCGGTCGTGTGTGAACGACCGGAACGCGCCACGGGTCATTTCGTCGCGGAAGGTGAACCGACCGCCACGGACCCCTCTGGGCAAATCCGACACCACGAGACGGTCGCTCCGGGGCCGAAGGCCGGTTCAATTCGTCTCACGGCCTAAATCCATATGGTCGCATAGAAATTTGTGAAACACCCTTGACTCCGGCTGCGATTCATGAGATCGTAGTGTACACAATATTGTACAAAACTGTCGATGGAGGGTTCCCATGACCCGAACCACTGATATCACCAGCTTCACGGATCTCCGCCAAAACCTGCGGGTTCGGCTTGATCGCGTGCGCGAGCTCGGGCGACCGCTTTTTGTGACCACCAACGGTCAAACCGATGCGGTCGTGCTGAGCCCCGAGCAGTTTGACGAATTGGTCGGCAAGGCTGAGTTGATCGAAAGCCTGGCGTCAATCGAGCGTGGCATGAGCGATGGCGCCGCCGGGCGAGTCCGCCCGATGCGCGATGGCATCAAGCAGATCGCCGATGAACTCGGCATCACGCTGGACAGATGATCTACCGGGTCGATCTCACTGATGAAGCCTTCGCGAAGATCCGCGCGCAGGCCCGCTACATAGCTGAGGAGGGCGGTTCGCCCCAGAACGCCCGGGACTGGCTGCGACGAGTCTTCGACGCGGTGGACTCGCTTGAACATCGGCCCCTCCGGTGTCCGCTCGCTCCGGAGAACGAATTCTTCGCGTTCGAGATCCGGATGATGGATATCGACGGGTACCTGCTGCTGTTCACGATCGATGATGATGCCGGCGTGGTCCGCGTGCTGAACGCTCGACACGGTCGCCAGTTGCCGATCGTCCCTCGATCAACCCGATAGCAAGCCGCCAGGCGACCCTCATCGACCGCCCGGTTGCACTGGCACCTTTCCTTGGGCAACCGCTTCCCGCTTGATCGCCTCGCACCGCCTCTCCAGCAACCGGCGCATGTAGCCGGTCAGGAACAGGGCATTCACCAGCCACCCGAGCGGTCCGAACGGCGATCGGAACTCGACCTCGTCGGTCATGACCGTCACGCCGCCCCTGTCCTCCAATCGGTCCTCGAACCGGTGTCGTGCGCGAACGAACGGAACGCGCCTCGGGTCATTTCGTCCCGGAAGAAGGCCGGGCGGTCGAAGGCCGTGACCTCGGCGGTGAACCGTTGGCGGACGCCCAGGTGGCGCGCTTCCCAGGTGACCGACTCGCCCAACCCGATGAGCCCGCTCGTGCGGCTCCTCGTGGGCTTCGCTGCGCGAAGATTGGGATGAAGACCTGTTGCTCCGCGCG
>CAXAVQ010000243.1:0-4449 GCA_963971985.1 uncultured bacterium | reverse complement strand
TGCCGAACGAAGCCCAGAGCGTCGCGAAGATGAGCTTGATCCACAGGTCGGGTATGTGCGGGGCGATAAAAAGGACGCCGAGCGGCGTGCCGATCGAAGTTCCGATGATTGACCATTTCAGCAGGCGTCGCTCGAGTTCCTGACGCATGCAGAAGATGAGTATGGCTGCCGAGGTCATCCCGATCGATTGAATCGCGAAGCTGAAATCGCGTCCCATCCGCGCCGGCTGGTCAAACAGAAGGACGAGGACCGGGAAGCCAACCGTGCCGCCACCCATCGGGGTCGAGCCGGCAAAGTACGACCCAACGGCCATGGCGACGGCGATGCCCCAGTGCTCAATCAACGCCGACCAGTGCGACCCGCTGGCGATGATGGTCAGCCAGACGCCATAAAAAGTGACGAGCCAGCCGACAAACCAGAGGGATCGGCGTGGTCCGGGTGCCTGCGTTGGTGCGGTTCCACCCACGTACTGCTCTCTCCTCGATACCGTTGTCGTGGCGACAACCCGAAAATCCTACCTCCGCTCCGCACCCCGGGAAGCTATAACCGGGGCCGGACGTGAAGCGGACCGTTCGACCGTCCGGCGTGTTCGATCTCGGCAATCTGGGGCGTTGAAGTGGATGACGGCGGCCCGGGCCGGTGGTATAGTGGCTGCCCCGCTGCGAACGGCCCCCGCCGTCGCGAACCCCGACGGAGGGGTGGCAGAGCGGTTGAACGCGCTGGATTCGAAATCCAGTATGGCCTTCGGGTCATCGGGGGTTCGAATCCCCCCCCCTCCGCTTAAAAAACCCCGCTTCCGCCGATCAAGACCGGCGGATTCGGGGTTTTCTCATGCGCTGGGCTGACGGACTGCTCCTGCCTCTGCGGACTTACCCGCAGCTGAGACCGAAGTTCCCGAGCACGATGTTCAGGTCGGCCAGGTCGACGGCGCCGTCGTCGTCGACGTCGCCCACACCCGTGCCGCCGAAGTTGCCGAGCACCGCGTTCAGGTCTGCAAGGTTGACCGAACCGTCGTCGTTCGCGTCACCGGGGCAACCGGCGGCACAGGACACTCCGAACACACGCACGTCGTCGATGCCCGCCTCCACCAGAGAGCCGTCGCCGAGATCGCTCGCAACGAACTTGACGCGGATCGTCGCGGTCAGATCGACGAAGTCGGTGACGATGAACCCCGTCTCGATCCAGCCGCCGGACGTCCCCTCGCCGGCGGGCCCGACCGTTTCAACGAGTCCATAGGTCTGGCCGTCATCGTCGGAAACGAACACCTGGAACACGTCCGCGTTTGGCGCGGCGCCGGTGTCGTTGGAGTACCACCGAGCGTACGAGATCGTCGCGGATTCGACACCGCTCAGGTCGATCTGGTTGCTCACCAGCGAGGTGGTGCCGCCATCGACGTCGTTCTCGCCCAGTCCGCCACCGGGGCTGCCCTGGCCGGTGACCCACGCGACGGTTCCGTCAGCGGTGTTATCGTCTTCCGGCTGCGCTTCCGTACCGATCGGATCCACACGGACCCAGAGGCCCGAGGTCGCGTCGTCGCCGGGCGCTCCCGCCGAGAATCCCACTGGCGATTCGAAGTCATAGAGGTCGTCAAGATCCACCTCGTCCGCGACCAGCGTGCGGAACACGCTTGACGAGTCAGCTATCGCACCCGCCGGCGCGGTCACCGTCGCTCCAGACTGAAGGTCGAACGAGAAGAAGTACTCCACGCCCGACAGGCAATCGGCTGCGGGGAACATCGCGATGAATCTGTTCTGCGTATCGATATCCAACGCGAACTGCTGGAAACCCGAGCCCGTGTCGACGTGGAACGTACCGCTGCCGGGGACGATCGGGTCCGCCTCAGAGGGTACGACCCTGATGCGCACTGTGTCACCGCCCGCAGGGGACACGACGTCGGGCAACCCGAACGGGAAGAGGATGTCGAGGCCGGTGACGAATGCTCCGCCGGCGGATTCGATGTCATCGCGAAAGATGGCGGTGCCCGTCCACCAGGAGATGTCGCCGTACACACTGGTGCTCGTGGTGCCGCCGGAGAGGACGCCGGCAATGACCCACTCGTTGCCGAATTGAACGAGAACGGGGCCGCCGCTGTCGCCGCTTCGAACTGGACCGGTACCGGGCTGCTGCTCGGAATGGTGTTGGCGGAACTGGAGCCGTTGTCGAAGTCGGTCGAGATGATGTTGGTGCCGTTCGCGTCGGCCGGGCTGCCATAGACATCGATAATGTTCTCGCCGCCCCAGCGGAAACCGTCGCCGGAGAAACCGTGTCCCACGCTGCCGAGCCCGTTGAACCCGTAACCAACGGTCGCGCAGAGCATGCCCTCGAGATCATCCGTCTCGTCGATCAGGCGCACGGGCTCGGCGATATTGGCCGGAACCGACGTCGTCAGGATATGGATCGATACATCACCGCCATCCAGAAGCGAGCCGCCCCCGTCCGGGAGAATCGACGACTGGACCGTGGTGGTGAAGACGGGTCCGTTCGAGTTGTCGCCGAACCTGACGAGGGTGCCAGCGCCGATGCCGCAATGGCGCGCGCTGAGGACGACATTGGGAGCGATCAGCGTGCCGGAGCATCCGCCAATCCTGACAACGGCGTCGAACGGATCGGCGTAGTCTCTCGAGCCCTGCGCTCCGATCGTGTCGTTGATCACGATACGAGGGAAGACGCCTTCGGCGGCCTCGGGCGATCCGGGAGCGTAGGTCTTGATGTCGATCTGTCGCTCGGACAGCACCCGGCCGGTGGCGGCGTCGATAACCATCTCGAAGTGCGTCGGGCTGGCAGGCAAGCCGAGATCGGCCAGGGATGTGGTGACCTCCCACGCCAGGACGGCTTCGTCACCGATACGGAACCACACCTGTTCAGCGATGGAGTCGATCGCCTCGGGCAGAAACCCTTCGGCCAGATCGACGGCGACATCCTGCGGAACGTTCACGAAGCCGCGGCGCAGCGTCAGATCCTCTGTCGATTCATCGAAGACTTTCGCAATCGTTCCATTGGCGTTCTCGATCACAACGACACGTGCGCCGTGAAGCGGGAGTTCACCGATGAACTTTTGGAATACCATCGCGTCCGACGGAGCGCGTTTCTCCTGTGCGATCAGCTCGATGCGAGAGCCGTCGTGCTGGAGGTACGCGGTAGACTCGACGCTTTCCAGATACGCCCGAGCGCTCGTTTCATCTGCGTAACACAGACCGCTCATCCACAGGCCGCCGGCCAGCACCAATCCTGTCATTCTCAGCATCGTTGTTCTCCGAGTATCTCAGGCGTCAACGCGATCTCTGTCTGCAATCCAGACGCGCGACGGTTCGAGCATATCTCGTGCGCCGGAGCGCATCCGTATGGAAAACCCGTCCATGGCCGACCTAATTAGGCCGGCGCTGACACGGCCATAATCTCGGGGTTTTCGCGCGGATGGCGAGAGTCTGGGCGCTATCGGTCACGATGAAGTAAGTCACCACAAACAACGTTTCGGAGCTTTCGCCGCCAGTCGCTACCATGAAACGCCATCTGGAGGTGTGCCATGTCTCGCGAGTCTGGGATCCTGAATCAGATGCTCGACCGGCTCTTCGCCTCGATCGTGCGTGGAGCGAGCATTGACTGTAAACCGACGAACAGCCGCCAACGTCTCGACCTCGTCGAGTTCGCTGCCCTGCAGGAGCTCGAACCGTTCGAGATCATCCGGCGCCTCATGTCCGAGGACGGCACCGTACGGATCAGCGGCCAGGTCGTGAAACCACCCCCGAGGCCCGCGCGCAACCAGAAATCCCAATCCCTTCCGTCCAGCCCGTCACCGATCGAAGAGGGCGAGGGCGCGCCGGATGCATCCAGCCCTGATGAGGGCACGGTCCCGCCCGAGCAGATCGAAGCCGAGAAAGCCTGGGCGCGCCAGCAGTCGGTCGTCAAGAAGCTCCGCCACATCGCCGAGGAAGCGCGGACCTATGAGGAGGACACCGGGGTCTACGTCCTGAACATCGGCTTCCCGCTCCTCCACCTTCCCAAGCACACGACCAACGGCGGGCCGCGCGTGCTTGCGCCACTCGCCTTCATGCCCGTTCAGCTCACGCTCTCGAACGGTGCGAAGCCCTCGATCGAGATCGCCTGTCGCTACTCCGGTGAGGATCGGCTCGTCCCGAATGAATCGCTCTTTGCCTGGGTGGAGCGACAGACCGGCACATCGATCGGCGACCTCTTCAGCGATGAAGAGGGGACAGACCCGTGGCGCGAACTGAGCGAGATCACGAGGTACGTCTGCGAGGCCCTCGAACTGGACGTTCCGTCGTGGGCTTGCCACGGCCTTGACGTGGCCGACGCCGATTCGGAAGAAGCCGAGACCTCGGCTCCGGAGTCGCAGGCGATCGCCGCGTCTCTGGCCGACAGCTTCACCGAAGCCCCGCGCCGCGACGACGGTGACACCGAGCGGGGCCTGCGATCGTCGGCCGTCCTCGG
>CAXAVQ010000242.1:0-4463 GCA_963971985.1 uncultured bacterium | reverse complement strand
TGTGTTCAGAGAGGTCGAGCCGCTTACTCGACGTCCTTGCCTTCGACGACGTCGGTCACGGACGGCGCCTCATGGGCATCGCTGCCCGTCTTCATCCGCTTGAAGTAGTCGCGGTAGGCGCTCATCGCCTGCGCACCGAAGACGACCATGATCGGGATGTTCACGACGAGCATGACGCCGAGGCCGAGCGTGGTCCACATGTCCAGTTCGGCATCGGTGCCGATGATCGCACGCTTGGTGTCGCCCGATCCGAAGATCGGCATCGCGAGGATCGTCGTCAGCAGGATCAGCAGCGAGTAAATGATCTTGTAGATGAATACCGCAGGTGCCGCGGCCTTGTCGCCCTTGCGCCCGAAGAAGTAGTAGACGCCCTGTTCGCCGTAGTACGACCACGAGATCATGGTCGAGACCGCGAACAGCCACGCGGCGATCGAGACCAGCCACATGCCCAAGCCGGGCGTGACGCGGTCGAACGCGTAGGCTGTCATGGAAGCGCCGGCGTAGTCGCCGTACACGCCAAGGTTCGGCTCACCGCCCTCACCGTCCACTCGGAACCGAGGCTTGGACTCCGATTCGAGCGTGCCCCAGTTCGCGATCCACTGGCCCTCGGTGCGTTCCACGGTCGCCGTGATCTTTCGCAGGTCACGGCCGGTGTCTTCGCTCGCGTCCGCGGCGACCACGAAGAAGATGGTCTCGCCCGCACGCCAGCCGGCATCGCCCTCGGCGGTGCGCCGGATCTTCTTGTCGGCGTCGTTCAGTTCGGGAAGCGGGGGGGTCTCCAGTGTCCAGGTGTTTTCGATCGGTTCGCCGGCTTCGTTCGTTGCCTGAACAACCTGCACCTGCGAGGCATCAGCGAACTGCGCCTCAGACGAACGGTTGTACGCGCCGGAAGACAGGATCACGAGCGCGGTCAGCGTGCAGACCACGATGGTGTCGATGAACGGTTCGAGACCCGCGACGACGCCCTCGCGCACGGGCTCGTCGGTCTTCGCCGCCGAGTGGGCGATCGGGCTGGAGCCCTGACCGGCCTCGGAGGAGAACAGCGCTCGCTTCACGCCCCACATCGCGGCGTAGGCGAACGTGCCGCCGAGGAACGCACCGACGGGGAGCGCGTCCTGACCGCCGAGGAAGCCCGGCAGACCGCTGCGGACGATCAGGGCGAGCATGCCCGGGACCTGATCGATGTTGACGACGAGCACATACAGAGCCGCGAGGACATAGATCGCGCACATCAGCGGCACGATGCGACCGGCGACCGCGCCGATGCGCTTGATGCCGCCGATGATGACCAGACCAACGACGACCGTCAGGATGATGCCGGTGACAACCTGTGGGATCTGGAAGTAGGTGAAGGTGATGTCGGCGACGTTCCAGGCCTGGAACATGTTGCCACCGGTGATGGCCGAGATGATCAGGGTGACGACGAACAGGCCACCGATGATCGAGCCGAGCGGGCCGAGGCCCCACTTGGCGAGGCCCTTCTTCACGACGAACATCGGACCGCCGTGCGGGTTGTCCGGGTCGTCGGTGTTGCGGTAAAGCATCGACTGCGTGACTTCGGTCATCTTCAGCGCCATGCCGAGCAGACCGATGACCCACATCCAGAAGACTGCGCCGGGGCCGCCGAGGGCGACCGCGACCGCGACGCCGGCGATGTTGCCGAGGCCAACCGTTGCCGACAGGGCGGCGGAGAGCGCCTGGAAGTGGTTGATCGCACCGGGATCGTTTTTGTCGTCAAACTTGCCCCGGATGACCGCCACGCCGTGCGTCAGCGCTCGGTACTGGCCGAAGCCGGACCAGATCGTGACGCCGACGGCCAGCAGCGCGTAGACGGTGTAGTTCGAAAACAGGATCCCGTTCAGGGAATTGACAAAACCTTCGATGGCGTCCATAGCGTGCGCTGCCTCCTCGGTCGTTCACGCGGGGTTCAGATTTCCGGCACATCATGGGCGATGCCGGCAATTTACGCAATTCTCATGCTCAATCGGCGTTGCCCGCGTCATCGCACCCGAAATCCGCGCCCGAGCCGAATTCTCTATCATGCGACCCGCTCTCTCGAGGACCAGCCGACCATGCCGAAGATCGTCATCGATCCCACCATCACGCGCCAGGAGACCGAGGGTTTCGCGTTCCCGCTCGGGGTATACCCGGTCGAGCCGCTGAAACCGGTCGCCGGCTACACGTCCGAATTCGAGTCCGCCGACGGCGACAACGAGGCGGACTGGGAAGAGTGGCCAGACCGATTTATGTACGACGTGATGGTCACCGGGCAGAGACTTCGCTCGCTGTGCAAGCTGCTCTTCAGCTTCCTGCCCGGCCGGGTCTACCCCATCCTCGATGTGCTCGGCAACGACGCGTTCCGGGAGATCGACCCGTACATCGCGTACGAACTCGTTGGCATCGAGCGGTTTCTCGACGGCGTCATCCACTTCGAAGACTGGCTGTTCGAGGACGGGCTGGTCGGTTTCGGGGCGATGAGCATGAACCCGTTCCTCTACGTATTCGTCGACGAGCACAAGGCCGTGACCATCCGGGCCGGGCTCGATCTGAAGGACCGCATCGAGCGTTCGCTGGGTGCCTTCGATCTCGCTCCGGTCAAGGAGCTGACCGGCGTCGACTCGGTCGCGCACGAGCACCGTGGAGTCCTCGCGCCCTTTCAGGAGGACGGAGGCTCGGAGCCGTCGCCGATGGTCGCCGAGGAGATCGTTGAGCGTCTCACCGACAGTTGGATGCTGCAACTCAACATCGATCCGCGCACGAATGTAGACGATCAGGGCAAGGACCTCGGGTTCACGGCCTGGCACATGGTGGCCCGCTGCATCGCCGAGGAGGACTCCGAGCCGGTCGTCGCAGACATCATCGCCGTCGCGGACTGCATCGAGAACGCCGAGGCGGTGGCGGTTAAGGCGGTCGCCGAATCGCCCGACGCGCCGGGGCGGCCCTCCAACGGATGGCTGGAGGTGCAGCTTCCCATCTGCGACCGGATCACGGCCAAGCACGCCGCAGAGGTGCTGGGGCAATCCGAAGAGGTCGATCTCAGCGCCGAGGCGACGCTCCGGGTCGCGTGGACGACGCCCCCGGACTCCTGACGCGGCTCAGGACGGACGCTGGTACACCATGGTGACCCGGTTGCCACGCTCGTTGTACGAGACGTCGGTCATATAGGCGTGGATGAGCATCACGCCGCGACCGGAGGGCAGTTCGAGGCGGTCGTCGTCCGTCGGGTCGGGGAGGGATTCCGGGTCGAAGCCCTCACCCTGATCCTCGACCGAGATGACGATGCGGTCGGGTTCAACGGCCCATTCCACGTCAACGTGCCTGCCCGGTTCCAGCTTGTTGCCGTGCCGGAACGCGTTGGAGATCGCCTCTTCGAGCACGAGGCGGAGCGCGAACTCGCTGGCACCTGGATAGTCGTGTGCGGAGATCGCTTCGAGGACCTCGTTCTGCACCGCGGGCATGTCCTCGGGAAACCGGTGGAGGCGTACCGACGCCTTCTGGCGTGGCGACGGTCGCTGGTTCTCTGCGGACCCGTGGGACATCATCAGGTGGTGCGCTCCCGAGCGGAATTGCGGACAGCGGCGGGGGAGAGGCGGTGGCGCCACCAGCGCCAGCGCGAGGCTCAGGTCACGCGAAGCTCGCGATGGCGTCGTCGCGGGACTCGTGGATATCGAAGAGCTTGTTGAGCTTGGTGATCATGAAGACTTCGTAGATCTGCGGGTCGATGTTGGCGAGTCGCAGCTGGCCGCCCTTCTGCTTCAGGCGGTTGTGGATCGTGATCAGTGTGCCGAGGGCGGCCGAGGACAGGTGGTCCACGTTGGAGAAGCTGATCAGCAGCTTCGGCTGGGCGTCGCCGTCGATAATCTCGGAGATTTCCTCGCCGATGCGCTGGATGTTCGCCTCGTCGAGGATGTTCCGGTCGACAAACTCGACCTGCGTGATGCCGTCTTCCTTGCGGACTCGCAGTCGTGACTCGCTCGATGCCATAGCAGCCGGTCTCCTTCTTCGCCCAGTTTAGCAGGGTTCGCCGGTGTTGTTGCCGGGCCATGAAAAAGGCGGGCCATGTGGCCCGCCTTGGTAGTGATCAGGTGTCCGATCGAGGGATCAGTAGCTGAAGTTCGAGCGGAGCTGCTCGTTCAGGCCCGGGAAGGCCATTTCTTCTTCCTCGCCCTGCAGCAGGATGGTCGGCTTGATCAGGACGAGCAGGGTGAGCTCGGACTTGTCGGTGACGCGGTTGGTGAAGAAGCGGTTGATGAACGGGATCGAGGACAGAACCGGCACGCCGACCTCCGACTCGGTCTCCGTGGTGATCCGCTGACCGCCGAGCAGGATGGTGCCCTTGTCAGGGATGGTCACGCCGGTCTGGACGCGAGTCACCTGCACGATGGGCTGCTGGATGTCGGTCTCGGAGGTCACGACGCCGCCGGTGCCGCCGGTACCACCGACCTGAGCACTGATCGGTACGC
>CAXAVQ010000241.1:0-4468 GCA_963971985.1 uncultured bacterium | reverse complement strand
GCGTGGCTGAGTGCGGGTCCGATTGCCTGCGTGGTGGTGGGAGCCATCGGGTATGGCGTGACGATCGCCCTGGGGGTGAGCCAGCCGATTTCCGCGTTGTACGGGGGGATTGGCGCGGCGATCGGAGTGCTTTTGGGAGCAATGGTCGTGTTCCCATGGATTCCCAGACCGCTCGATCAATGGCTGAACCCGCTGTGGGGGAGCCAGATGCTCGCCCTGGCATCGACCGTTGGATTCGGGTTCATCATCTGGAAGGGTACTGGCGGCACCGGGACGAGCGGTGCCCCGTTCGGATTCACCGGGGCGGCGGCCTTCATCGTCGGCCAAATCGCCCAAGGGGCGGTCTTTTACTCCGTGTCCCGACCGATCGAGAAGCGGCTCCGCGAAGCGAGATCGGCAGAGGCGTCCTGATTTCGATTTCGCACGCCCTGAAGCCAGCACACTCGCGAGAATCTCTATACATTATGCCCCCGCGCGGGAGGCTCCTCGCGTGGCTCCGTATTCAAGCTGTCAGCACCGTTCTCGTGGCGTTTCCCGCCCCGCGGAGTGATTGACGAAACCGTCCGCCCCTTTCAGAAGCGACCCCGAGAGGAACACTCGAGATCATGCCCGCTTCCGCCTTCATGCAGACGCTCGCCGCCGGTGGTCCGCTCGACCATACGCTGGACAAAATCCTGTTTGGCAGTGAAACGTTCGGCCTGACGATGAACACGCTGACGCTGATCCTCGGCTTCGGCTTGTACCTGTGGTTTATGACTGTTGTGGCGAAGGCGATCGCGGTCGGCCCTGAATCGGAAGGAAACGAGCGTTACCTGACCAAAGGCCGACTGGCCCAGATGGTCGAGGTTCTGGTTCTGCTGATGCGGGACCAGTTCATCCGCCCCCAGCTCGGTGAACAGACAAACAAGTTTCTGCCGTTCCTGCTGACCCTGTTCTTTTTCATCCTGGTCAATAACCTGCTCGGGCTCGTTCCGCTGCTCGATATTCAGCACCTGATCGGCTCGGCCTGGGGAGACCCCGGTTTTGCGTTGATCGGCGGTACGCCGACCGGACGCATCACGACCAATGCGGCTCTTGCCCTGATCGCGTTCATTATCTGGACGCAGGCAGGCATTAAGTCGAACGGCATCGTTGGATGGCTGAAGCACTTCATGGCAGGGGCGCCTTGGTATGTCGCCCCGATCGTGATCATTGTCGAGGTGATCGGGATGCTGGTGAAGCCGACGGCGTTGACTATTCGTCTGTTCGCGAACATGACCGCGGGTCACGTGCTACTGGCTGCCCTCATCGGCTTCTCGGGTTTGTCTTTCTACGGTTTCCTTGGCGATGGTTTCACGTGGGGCGGGTTGGGCGGCTCGCTCGGAATCACCGTCGTTTCTCTCGTTTCCGCCATATTGATTTTCTTCCTCGAAGTGTTCGTGGCCTTCCTGCAGGCATTCGTGTTCACCTTCCTGACGACCGTGTTTATCGCCCAGATGCTTCACCACGAGCATGATCACGATGAGGAGCACGGTCATGAGCACGAGGACGAGCTCGGAAGCGCCGTTCCCTCAACCGGCGCAATGGGCGCCGCCTGATTCAGATTGACTTGTGTGCCCTCGGTCGGTGAGTTTCCGGTCGGGCGGAGTTTGAAACCAGAGTTCCCTGATCGTCGCGTGTGTCGACGGCACAGATTTTCGGAGAGCGTGAAGTTATGAAGATGTCCAAGATGTTCGGTATGGGTGCCGTCGCCGCCGCTGGCGTGGCTCTGTTCGCGGGTACCGCCCTGGCTCAGGACGGCACCGCCACCGTCGAGCTGGCTGAAGCTGCCAACAGCGGCATGAAGGGCCTCGGCTACGGTATCGGCATGGGTCTTGCCGTCGTCGGTGCCGGTCTCGGCATCGGTCGTATCGGTGGCTCCGCCGTCGAATCCGTTGCCCGCCAGCCCGAAGCGTCCGGTTCCATCCTGACCAACATGGTGCTCACCGCGGCGTTCGTCGAAGGTGTCGCGCTGTTCGCGGTCGTCGTGGCGTTCCTCGCCTGATCGACGCGATCCAGTCATTCGATCGGTGTGGTGAAAACCCCGCCGATCGATTTTTCGCTCGCCGGTGCTCGTGAGTGCCGGCAGTCCGATCTTTCTCCGTGAGGCCTGCTGTATGACATCGATGATCCACATCATCGCCGCCGAAAAGGCATCCGATCCGCTTCTGGCGAACCTCCCGAACTTCATCGTCGCGATCCTGGCCTTCATCGGTGCCTTGATCGTGTCGAGAATCTGGATCTGGCCCAAGATCACCGGCGGTCTCGACGCGCGCGACGCCAAGATCCGCAGCGAGATCGAGGCCGCCGAGAAGTCTCGTGCAAACGCCGACAAGGCCCTGAAGGACTACGAGTCCTCGCTCGCCGAGGCCCGCGCCGAAGCCGCGAAGATGATCGAGCAGACCAAGGGCGAGCAGGTCCGTCTCGCCGCTGATCTCAAGGCCAAGTCCGAGGCGGAACTGAACCAGATGCGCGATTCAGCCCGCAAGAACATCGAGGCCGCCAAGCGTGCCGCGATCGCGGACCTGTATCGCGAGTCGGCCCAGATCGCGGTGAAGATCGCCGAGAAGATCCTCGAGCGCGAAGTCAACGCCGCCGACCACGCCCGCCTCATCGACGAGACCCTCGCCGAGGTGACTTCCGAGTACGCCGGGGCTTCGGCCTGACCCTTCCGGTCGGTTCCTGAAAGGATTCACGACGTGCCACTGTTCGAATCGCCGCCCGAGGCGGTGGACAAGGTGTATGCGAAGAGCCTCTTCGAATTGGCCGAGGCCGACGGCGGTCGGGGCCGACTGGAGACCCTCGCCGCGGAACTCGACGAGTTCGTCGAACTGACCCGCGCCGAATCGCAGCTCAGCGAGTTCCTCTCGTCGCGCATCCTCAGCACCGAGGATCGGACCCGGTCGCTGAGCACGATGTTCGAGGGTCGGGTCAGCGACCTGCTGCTCCGCTTCCTGCAGGTGCTCAACCGCAAGGAGCGGCTCAACCGCCTGCTCTCGATCGTCGCGGCGTACGAGGAGATGGTGCAGGAGAAGTTCGGTCGCATCGAAGTCAACGTCTACACGCGCGAACCGATCTCGGCCGATCAGATCGCCTCGATCAAGGCCCGCCTGGAGACCGCGACCGGTCGCGAGCCGGTGATCTACCCCTACACGGTGCCGGGCATGATCGGCGGCGTGAAGATGCAGATCGGCGACCGTCTGTTCGACGATTCGATCCAGACCTCGCTCCGCAACATGACCGAACTCATCAAGGAAGACGGCGCCGCCGCCATCCGCACCAAACCGTCCGACCAGTTCCTCAGCGATCTGGACGACGCGTAACCCGGACCACACCAATCACTCCCGATCGAACGGGGCTCGAATAGACCGCCCCACACCGACAGGATCAGCCGATGAAGATCAAGACCGAAGAAATCACCAGCGTCATCAAGCAGGAGATCGAGCAGTACTCCACGCAGCTCGAGGTCTCCGATGTCGGCCGCGTCATCGAGATCGGCGACGGTATCGCCCAGATCTACGGCCTTTCCAACGCCATGGCCGGTGAACTGCTCGAGTTCCAGACCGACGACGGCTCGGTCATGGGCCAGGTCATGAACCTCGAGCTCGACACCGTCGGCGCGGTCGTCTACGGCGACTACAAGAAGGTCCGCGAGGGCGCGACCGTCCGCTCGACCGGTCGCCTGCTCGACGTGCCCGTCGGCGAGGAACTGCTCGGTCGCGTGGTGAACCCGCTGGGTGAGCCGCTCGACGGCGGCCCGGCCATCGACGCCAAGAACCGTCGCCCGGTCGACATCATCGCCCCCGGCATCGCCGACCGTCAGCCGGTGACCGAGCCGATGCAGACCGGTCTCAAGGCCGTCGACTCCATGATCCCGATCGGCCGCGGCCAGCGCGAGCTCGTCATCGGCGACCGCAAGACCGGCAAGACCGCCGTCTGCGTCGACGCCATCATCAACCAGAAGCGCAACTGGGGCACCGACAACGCGGTCGTGTGCATCTACGTCGCGGTCGGTCAGAAGGAATCGACCGTTGCCGGCGTCGTCCAGCAGCTCAAGGAAGCCGGCGCGATGGAATACACCATCGTCGTCAACGCCGGTTCCTCCGACCCCGCTCCCATGCAGTACGTCGCTCCCTACGCGGGCACCGCGATGGGTGAGCACTTCATGTGGCAGGGCAAGGACGGCAAGACCCCCAAGCACGTGCTCGTGGTCTACGACGACCTGTCCAAGCAGGCCGTCGCCTACCGCCAGCTCTCGCTGCTGCTGCGTCGCCCGCCCGGTCGTGAGGCCTACCCCGGCGACGTGTTCTACCTGCACTCGCGCCTCCTCGAGCGCGCGACCAAGCTCTCGGATGAGAACGGCGGCGGCTCGCTGACCGCGCTGCCGATCATCGAGACGCAGGCGGGCGACGTCTCGGCCTACATCCCGACCAACGTGATCTCGATCACC
>CAXAVQ010000240.1:0-4480 GCA_963971985.1 uncultured bacterium | reverse complement strand
GCGGGTGTGCACTCCGGCGACGCGACGCTTGTCTTTCCGGCCCAGCGGACGTATCTGGAGACGATCCGGCGGATCCGACGGATCGCGACGCAGATCGCCGAGCGCCTGAAGATCACCGGTCCGTTCAACATCCAGTTCATCGCCAAGGACAACCGGGTGCGAGTGATCGAGTGCAACCTTCGTGCGTCGCGGTCGTTCCCATTCGTTTCGAAGGTCATCAATCAGAACTTCATCGAGCTGGCTACTCGGATCATCATGGGCCAGCCCTACGAAAAGCCGGACAAGCGGAGCTTCGAGCTCAACCATGTTGGCGTTAAGGCCCCACAGTTCAGTTTCACCCGCCTCGACGGGGCCGACCCGACGACCGGTGTGGAGATGGCATCCACCGGCGAGGTGGGCTGCCTCGGAGGCGACTTCAACGAGGCGTTCATCAAGAGCCTGCTCAGCGTCGGCTACCGCCGGCCAGTTCGCTCGATGCTGCTCAGCGTCGGCACGATCGAGAACAAGTCGGGCATGCTCAGTGCGTTCGAGCGGTTCAAGGAGCTTGGGATCAAACTCTTCGCGACGGAAGGGACCCACAAGTTCCTGGCCGAGCGCGGCATCGAGGCGGAGCTCGCGGACTGGCCTCTTGAATCGGATTCACCGGAGAGCGCGGTCGAGCGGCTCCGCAACGGCGAGATCGATCTCGTGATCAATATCCCGTCGGCCGACAAAGAAGAGGAACTTACCAACGGCTATCGGATCCGGCGTGCGGCGATCGATTTCAATGTGCCCCTGATTACGAATCGGCAGATCGGTGAGCGGCTCTCCGAGGCGATGTGGGCGGTGCGTAGGGGCGGCGTCGAGCTGGAGATCAAGAGCTGGCGCGAGTACACCAGCGCGGTCTGAGCCTACACCGGTCCATCACGGGCTCATCAAACGAAAACGCCGACGGGTTGACCCGCCGACGTTTTTGTATTTCTGTTCTCTGCTGTGAGGTCGGTTGAGCGGTCAGTTGCCGAACTCGCCGAGGACCAGGTTCAGGTCAGCGAGATCAACCGTGCCGTCGCTGGTGACGTCACCCGCATCAGTAACTTGCCCGAAGTTTCCGAGGACGAGGTTGAGGTCGGCGAGATCAACCGAGCCGTCTCCGTTTGCGTCGCCGGGGATCGTCGGGTCTTCGCACGCGAAGTAGGACACGCGGAAGCCGTCAATCGCCGCTTCGACGAGCGATTGCGGATCGAAGTCTGAGGCGACGAAGCGGAGACGAACGTCCGGCGTTCGCTCGATGAAATCATCCGGGTTGAACGAATGCTGGAACCAGCCGCCGTTGGATTCGGGTGAGTTCGGGTCGACGGTTTCGACGTTGACCCAGCTGAGTCCGCCGTCGGACGAGATATCTACGGTGAACGGGTCCGTGTTCGGGGCCGCCCCGGCGGAGTTCGAGAACCAGCGCCAGTACGAGATCTCGTACCGCGCGTCGGGGTCGGCCGTCAGGTCGACGGGGCGTGAGACCAGAGTCGTGCGGCCGTTGTCCACATCGTTCGCGCCGGCGTTCGACGAGCCGGCGGGCTGCTGCCCGGTGACGTAGCAGAACGGCCCGAAGAGCGCGTCGCCTGGCTGAGCGCTGGTAGCGATAGGATCGACCCGCTCCCAGAACCCGCTCGTCGCGTTGTCTCCGGCGGCGCCGGAAATCCAGCCTGACTCGATGTCGAAGGTGTCGTTGATGGCGATCGCCTGTTCGGTCGCGACCGTCGCCTCGTACCCGCCCGAAGAGAGCGCGGTGCGCGGGAGTGTCGCAGTTGAACCGTTGGTCGCGGTCGCCTGGAAGTAGTACTCGACCCCGGTCAGGCACTCGAGATCCGGGAACGCGGCGCGGTAGACGCCCGAGGCGACGGGGCTCATCGGGAACGTCTCGGGTCCGCTCCCTCGGTCGAGGACCAGAGTCGGGCTGTCAGAGACGAGTTGGCCGCCGTTGACTTCTGCGATCGAGACATCGATCGTCTGTCCCGATGGGAGTATGGTCGGCGTGGGGTCGCTGACGAGTTCCAGATCCAGTTGGGCTCGGTTGTAGCGCAGCACAAAGAGCCCGCGTTCGATGTCGCTGACGATGATCGTCCCGGATTCAAAGAAAGGATAAACGCTCCACGCGCCGTTGAAATTCGCTGAGTCGGAATCGGGGAAGGTGTCGAAGTAGCCTATCTCCTCGGCGTTCAACGGGTCGGAAACATCGAAGATCCGAAGACCCGATCGGTAGTTCGCGGCGTACATGAGGTCGTCTTTGACGTACAGGTTGTGATCGATCGCGGACTTGCCGTTCGTGAAGGTCGTGGTCTCCACAGGGTTGGCGAGATCCGAGACGTTGAACACTCGCGTCGTGGTCGTTGTTCCGAAGTTCTGCTCGTCGAGTTCGTCGTTCAGGAACAGAAACTTTCCGTCTGGGCTGAGCCACGCCTGGTGTGAATATGCGCCAGACGAATAGGCTGTTTGGGCGAGCACGACAGGGTTGGACTTGTTCGTCACATCGATGATGGTCAACCCGGTGTCAACAGAGCCACTGTTGAATCCCGAGCAGCAGAACGCGATTTCCCGGTTCTGTACGACCTGCCCGTTTACGATGGCAGAGTCGAATGTACGGATCTGGGCGTCGTGTACGTACCGATCCGACCAAGCGCCTACGTACTGAGGCGCCGAGGGAGTCGCGAGCGAGTACATCCGCAGGCCGTTGTTGTCCCCACCGGTCCGGTAGAGATAGCCGGACTCTGTGTTGATGGCGACGTTGTGCGTGGCGGTCGTCCCACCGGTCGTTACCGTGCCCTCGAAGGAGACTTGGCCGCTATCGATGTTATCCATGTTGTAGACACGGATGCCTTGGCCGCCTTCGCTCACCGCGTATGCGTGATGGCCGTACACCTTGACATCCTGCCAAAGGCTGTTTGGACCGGAGAACGTCTGGACGATCTGCGCGTTGGTCGGTTCGGTAACATCGACGAACGAAAGACCGTTCGAGAGCGTGATCAGGGCGTACTCTCGGCCTCCGGGGGAGGTGTACCCCCAGATGTCGGCTGCACCGTTGGAGCCCAGTCCGAACGTGTTCACCGGGAGCCAACTGAGGAGTTCCACATCGAGCGCATCGAACTCGGGCGCGCCCCGACCGGGTTCGGCCTTGCGATAGGCTTCGGCGATGATCGGCGGCATCTGATCCAGGATCTTCGGATCGTCAGGGTGCGCTGAGGCGCGCTGCGGCATCGATGCCAGCCCCGCAGACATTGCGATCATCGGACCAAGAAGAGCAAGGTTCAGCTTGTGTTGCACGCGTTTGGTTCTCCGAAGAGGCAGGGCAAGTACGTACAAACTCTACTGCTGAAAGGGCCGGTCGCCATCCCCAACCCTATCAAAGCCCGGTTTTAGCCTCGTCGTCTCGAACCGGTGAGCCAGGCTTTTCGAGCAATTCGGGGGAGACGGTGGGATCCGAGAGCGACTTCAGGAATGCGAGTATCGCCGCCTTCTCATCATCGGTCAGGTCCAGTGGCCGCAGCAGTTGCTCCTGCGCATCGTGGTGATCCGGTGGGAGGGCCCCTTCGAACGTTGAATAGTGGTGCAGTACCTCCTCCAGTGAAGCGAACTGCCCGGCGTGCATGTACGGGGCGGTCTCTTCGACGTTTCGCAGCGACGGTGTGCGAAACCGCCCCCAGTTGGACGATGGGTTCTGGAGGTACCCGAGGCGCTGGGCCCGCCTCGAATCGGTGTCGTCGCTGTGTTGTCCGGCGGCGTTCATCTCGCTGACCAGAAGCGATCGAAGGCCTTCGAAGCGACCGGGGTCGGTCGGGGAGCCGCCTGCGGTCGGCGCGACTCGGACGCTGTGGAATGCGAAGTCCGCGTGGCAC
This sequence comes from uncultured bacterium, assembly GCA_963971985.1. GTDB lineage: Bacteria > Planctomycetota > Phycisphaerae > Phycisphaerales > UBA1924 > JANSXG01. The sequence goes on along the minus strand of CAXAVQ010000240.1, from coordinate 614 downwards.
GCGATGCAATCGCCGTCGGTCGCAAAGAGGCGCAGGCCTTCGAGTTCGGTCGGGCCGAAACCAGGGTTCCCCGATTCGGCCCACTCCGTGAGACCCCCGGTAGTCGCAGCGCGTGCGAAGCGGTCGAAGGGTGAATCGGTTGAGACCAGTTGTCGCTCGTAGGACGCGATCGCCTTGCAGACATTTACGAACACCGAGTCCACCAACTCACGCAGATCCGGCGACAATTCGTCCCAAGTCTCCATCCCGGGCATCGCACGTTCGGGCAAAGCTGCGAACAGGTCGCTCGATGGCAGTTCGCCGAATACTGCTTCATAGCCCTTGCGGAGATCGGGATGCGTGCCGATACGCCTGGCGATCGTGGTCCGTGTCGAGTTCAGCTCGTGGCGGGCCTCGAACGGTCGCATGGCCTGCATCCAGAGGGTGTCCGCGCTGCCGTCCCAGTTCAGCCACGGATAATGCGCTGTGTTCAGGATGCTCGGGGTGTTGCGTGTTCCCGTTCCTTCGGCCTCCGCCACAGGGAGTCCGTCCGTGAAACGTTTCGAGGGCTGGTGGCAGGTCGCGCAGCTCGTGGTGCCGCTGCTCGAGAAGGACTGTTCGAAGAAGAGGTACTG
>CAXAVQ010000239.1:0-4497 GCA_963971985.1 uncultured bacterium | reverse complement strand
TCGAGTGCTCGAGTCTGGTCGAGACACTTCGCGACAATCCCTTCGACGCGATCATCACGCACGAGCCCGCGTCTTCACTCCCGGCCGCGTATCCGTCGGCGCTCGTTCCTGTCCTCGGGTCCACCCTCGCGAGCGAGAACACGCCCGCTGTGCAGGAGTGGTCCGAGGCGATCGCCGAAGCGTCCGGGCACGACACGCTCGCGTTTCTCTCAAATCTCACAGACCGGATCTTCTCGGAATGCACCATGGAGGTGCGCGAAGAGGGAAAGCCGCAGTCTGCGCCCGAGACCCTTTCGTTGCGACGCGGGGCGTGCAGAGATGTGGCCGTGCTGTTCATCGACGCCTGTCGCGCACAAGGGCTGGCGGCGCGTTTCGTCAGCGGGTATTCGATTCACGGCCCGGAAGAGATCACGGAGCAGGAACTGCACGCGTGGGCCGAGGTCTATCTGCCCGGAGCGGGCTGGCGCGGCTACGACCCGAGCCTCGGGCTCGCCACGAGCGACGGGCACATCGCGCTCGTGAGCGCACCGAGCCATGAGCTTGCGGCCCCGACGACGGGCAGCTTTCGGGGCACGGGTGCCCGGTCCGGGATGAAGTACTCGATTCGTCTGAGCACCGAAGACGTTGCGCGCAGTGATTGATCGAGCGTTCCGACAGAGAAGATGTACGGGAGCTCGGGTCTCACCGACGCACATCGCGGCTCACCCGCTCACCGCAGCTGCGGCCCGCACTGATGGATCGCCTGATTCCGTTCGACGCGTGTTTTGGCCAAAGACCCGGAGAAGGTCCTCAAGAATCAGGTACAGGCACGGCACCAGAAGCAGGATGATCGACGTCGCGAACACGATGCCGAACCCCAGAGAGATCGCCATGGGCACGATGTACTGCGCCTGCATCGAACTCTCGAGAATGATCGGGGTGAGCCCGAAGAAGGTCGTGGCCGTGGTCAGGAAGATCGGTCGGAAGCGTCGAACGCCCGCCTTCAGAATGGCATCGAACGCGCTGTGCTCATCCCGACGGCGGTTGGCGTAATCGATCATGATCAGCGCGTCGTTCACCACGACGCCCGAAAGCGCGATCACACCCATGAAACTCACCAGCGACAGGTCATAACCAAGAAGGATGTGACCGATGACCGCACCGACGATGCCGAACGGGATCGCCGTCAACACGATGAGCGGCTGCAGGTAACTCCGAAACGCCACCGCGAGCAGCGCATAGATAATCACCATCGCGAGCCCGAAGCCGCCCCAGAGCGAGGACGTCGCCTCGCGCATCTCCGCATCGCTGCCTTCGAACGACCACGTGATGCCGGGGAAGTCGCGCCTCAGCTGAGGCAGCACCTCCGTGTTCATCGCGCTGATGACCTGACGCGTCGCTCTCTTGGGCTCCACGTCCATCGAGACGCTCACGATCCGCCTGCCGTCGCGCCGGGTGATGCTCGCGAAGGCTTCGCCCTGCGTGATCTCAACCACATCGAGAAGTGGTACCTCCATCCCCGTTGGCGTCCGGATCACCAGATTCTCAAGGTTGTACAGATCCTTGCGTTCCTCTTCCGGGAGCTTCACCCGAACCTCGATCTCGTTGGTCCCCCGTAGCAGGCGCAGAGCGAGCGACCCGTAGAAGGCACCACGCAACTGCCCCCCGATGTCCGCCGGGGTAAGACCGAGCGCACGTCCCTCGGGACGAAGTCGGAAGTCGAACTGCGTCTTCCCGCGATCGTAGTTGTCGTTGACCTCGCGTGTGTTCACGAACTGGTCAGCGCGCTCGACCAGCGCCGCCGACGCCTTCTCGAGCACGCCGATATCGCTGTGGCTCAGATCGATGCTGATGTCGCGCCGGTACCCACCCGGCCCGCGCTCCGCCTCGAACGTGATCTGGTCGACGCCCGGCAGATCGCCGATCGAATCGCGCCACAGGGTGATCACCTCGCGAGCCGTCATGTCCCGCTGATCCGGTGGCTTCATGACGATCTCCACATCGATGAAGCTCTGGCCGCGCACGTTCGTCTTGATGCCCTCGGCAACCTCCTGAAGGTTGTGCTCTTCGAACATGCGCAGGCTGGCCGTCGTCACCAGCTCCGCAACCCGCGCCGCCTGATCCGGAGTCGTTCCGACCGGCAGTCGCACGCCCGCTTCGATCTCGTCCGCCGAGACCTCGGGCATCAGGATCATGCCCATGTGCGAACTCAGGCTGTAACTGCCGACCACCGCCAGCAGCGAGATCGCCGCCGCCGCGGTCACGTACCGGAACCGCAGCGCGACCCGAAGCAGCGGCCGGTACAGACCGTTGACCATGCGCTGAAACAACTTCGAAAACCCCTGCTGAGCCGCGTGCGCACGCCTGCCAACCCTCGTTGTCCCAGTTCCCGCTTTCGCGTGCGCGAGGTGAGCCGGAAGGATGAACAGCGCCTCGAACAGCGAAATCGCGAGGATGACCACCACCACGATCGGCAGTGGCTTCCAGAACTTGCCCGTCTCGCCGGGGATGAACATCAGCGGGATGAACGCCACGATGTTTGTCAGGATGCTGAACGTCACCGGTCCAGCGATCTCGCGGGCGCCCTCCACCGCCGCACGCACGTGGCCGACCCCGCGTTCCCGGGCTTCGTACACGTTCTCGCCAACAACCACGGCGTCATCGACCACGATGCCGAGCACCATCAGGAAGCCGAACAGCGAAATCATGTTGATGCTCAGCCCCACCACCGGCATGAACAGCACGCCGCCGATGAAGGAAATCGCCATCCCCATCATCACCCAGAACGCCAGACGGATCTCGAGAAACAGCGACAGGATGACCAGCACGATCACGAACGCGAGAAGCCCGTTCTCGAGCACCAGCGACAGACGACGACGGAAATCCTCCGCGTTGTTGTTGTCGATGCGCCAGTCCACGCCCGAAGGCAAATTCGCCTCGAAGTCGCGCAACGTCCGTTCGACTTCCTCCGCGATACGAATCGGCGACTGATCGCCGACGCGATAGATCTCGAGTTCGACCGAAGGCGTCTGGTTGAACTGCGAATGGAAGTTGCCCTCGACAAAGCCGTCCCGGATATCCGCGATATCCGCCAGAGTCACTACCGCACCGGTCTCGCCGGCCACAACCTCGATCTGCCCGAACTGCTCCGCCCACTGCTTTCGCGCCGACACGCGGAGCAGGATCTCGCCGGCGGTCGTCTGTACCGATCCCGCCGCGATGTCCTCACTCGAGTCTTCGATCAGCGCCGCGACATCGGGCAGCGTCAGCCCGTACTCGCGGAGCCGATCTCTCGGGATCTCCACGTGAGTGACGTAATCGGGCACGCGCCCGAGTTCGACCTGCGTGATATAGGGGTTCGAGAGCAGTTGATCCCGAAGCTGCTCCGCCAACTTGCGCAGCGTCCAGATGTCCACATCGCCGAACAGCCCGATCGACATGACCTCGGTCTGCCGGGACTGCAATCGCACTTCCGGCTGCTCGATGTCGTCGGGGAACGTCCTGATCCGTGAAACGGCCTGATCGATATCCTGAAACGCTGTGATCCGAGGCGTACCGGGCACGAGCTCGATCGTCACCGACCCTCGGCCCTCCCGAGCCTCCGACGTGATTTCGCGGATCCCGTCGACGCCCCGGATCGCCTCCTCGACCGGACGCAGGATCCCTTGCTCAACCTCCGATGGGGCGGCTCCCGGATACCCCACATCGACCTCGACGATATCGAGCTGGAACTGCGGAAACACTTCTTTCTGAACACCAAACGCCGCCCAGATCCCGCCGATCAGCAGGATCGCCATCAACAGATTCGCCGCGATCGGGTTTCGCGCCATCCACGCGATCGGACCGCGCAGATCATCGGCTCCCGGTTCTCCATCACTCACGACGAGCCCCCGTCCTCGCTGGGCGACGGCGCGGGCTCACCCTCGCGACGCAGACCCAAACCCTCGGTGACCGTTGCGAGCGACGTCGTGACAACGTGCTCGCCCGCTTCCAGCCCGCTGCCGATGTACGCGTACTCCGCGTCGCTGAACACCACCTCCACCTCGCGGATGTCCAGCGCGTTGTCGACCATCACCCACACCGTGTCGTTCTGGCGAAGGTACGCACGCGACAGGCGGACCACGCCTTCGAGCGGTTCGCCGACGATCCGCAGTTCGACGATCGAGCCGATGATCAGCGCAGGGGATTCGGCATCTCGCGCCAGCGGATCCGGCACCGTCACCAGCACCCTGGCAAGACGCGATTCCTGATCGACCGTACCGATCAAGCCCGAAACCCGCCCCTCACGCGTGATCCCGGGCTCCCACGCCGTGGTATGACGCACTTCCACACGCGCGCCCTCCTCGCCGTCGCCCGGGAAATTCACCCATCGAAGGTCGCGCAGCGCCACGCTGGCCATAACCCAATACTCATCAATCCCGACGAGCCGGGCGAGTTCCTCACCCGGAGACACCTGCGAACCAATATTCGCCGACCGACTGAGGATCTGCGCCGCGAACGGAGCCCGGATCGTGGCTC
>CAXAVQ010000238.1:0-4506 GCA_963971985.1 uncultured bacterium | reverse complement strand
GGTCGCGCAACGCCGACCTGATCAGTTTCAGCAATCAGCAGTTTTACAGCGAACGCCTCCAGGCGCTGCCCGGCCACCCGAGCAACTTCGCGCGCTTCGCCCCGATCCAGCTCACGCACGCCGGCGGCACCTACGCCGAAGGCCAGAACCCCGTCGAAGCCGAGCGTGTCGTCGGCATCGTGCGCGACCTGCTCCGTCGCGCCGACCCGCCTTCCATCGGCGTCGCCTCCTTCAATGTTGCACAGCGCGACCTGATCATCGACAAGCTCGACGAGGCCGCGGAGGCCGATCCCGAGTTCGCGCGTCAGCTCGCGCAGGCACGGCGCAGGCGCGGCGAGGGGTCGTTCGACGGCCTTTTCGTCAAGAACCTCGAAAACGTCCAGGGCGACGAACGCGACCACATCATCATCTCCACGACCTACGGCCCGAACGAGGAAGGCCGCTTCTACCGAAGGTTCGGGCCGTTGCTCCAGGCAGGTGGCGGACGCCGGCTCAACGTGCTGGTCACGCGCGCCCGCCAGGAAGTCCACCTCGTCACGTCGATCCCGCCCGAGTACTACCGGAGCCTCCCGCCAATCCCCGAGGGGCAGGTGCCCGGAGGCGGATGGCTGCTGTTCGCGTACCTGAACTACGCCGAGGTGCTCGCGGAGGCCTACGAAGCCGCTCACGAGGAGCGCGCCGCCGGCAACGCGGATGGGCATTCTTCGCTGCGCGTGCGCTCGACGCTCAGCCCATCCGCCCCGTCCGAAGCGCTGGGAGCGCTCCTGGCCGGACAGGGCCGTGGCGGCGAGGTCTACTGGGGCAACGACGGGTTCTGCATCGACCTCGCCCTCGACCACCCCGTGCGAGCGGACGATGTCACCATCGGCGTACAGATCGATATGACACGCTTCAAGGGCGCCGCCGATCCGATCGAGTGGGAGCTCTTTCGCACATCGGTCCTCGAAGCGCAGGGCTGGAAGCTCAAGCGCGTGTGGTCACCGGCACTCTTCCGCGACCCGCGCGGCATCTGTGAATCCATCGACGCCGACGTCCAGGACTTCCTGCGGGCCGACGAAGACCCGAACACCATACCGACCTGGCGCGACGCGACACACGATGAGGAGTAAGCGGATGGTTACGGAGAGAGATCCGACAACCTGCCTCCGTAAAGAAAAACAGGCGGTCCGCGTCAACGGGCCGCCTGTTCCCGCTCCGCCGAGCGGCGGAACGGGAGGAGGAGAGAAAGAGAGACTGGGGGTCAGCGGTGCTGACGGGTTTTCTTGGTGAAGCGACGGACGCAGGTCTTGACGCGATCAGCCGCCCGGTCGATCGCGCCATAGAGGTCGCTGGCCGACTGCTCGATGATGATCGGCTGCGGGCTTCCGGCGAGCTGGACATGGACGTCGCATCGCATGAGGCCGCCGGCGTGGGGATCGGACATCTTGACGATCACCCGCTGGATGCGGTGGCTGAGGCGGTCGAGCGCGAAGCCGAAGCGACGGTTGGCGTGTTCGACGATGGGCTCGGTGGGCTGGAGGTTGACGCCGCGAACCTGGAGATCCATGACTGGTCCTTTCGCTTTGGCCTTCACCGGTTCCGATCGGCTCGAAAACAGCTCCGAGCGGCTCGACGCCGGTCGACTTGCGATGCTAAAGGTCAACGCGGCGCGCACAAAGGAAAATCTTCACGGTTCTCCAACGACGTGCGCGGATAACTCCAGAGCAGACGGCTTATCCGGTCACAGAGCGCAAAGGACGCGCGGGTCGGACGTTACCCGAAGGCGAAACCCGGGCTCAGCGCGGTTCGATGCCGAGTTCGCGAAGCGTCTTGGCGACTTCCGACGGGTCGAGCGGGGCGTAGGGTCGGAACTTCTCGACGACGCCGGACTCCTCGCTGAAGAAGATGGCACGGTTCGGTCCGAGGCGCGACGCCGCGGGCGAGTCGATGAGTTGGGTAGAGTCGCCCGAACTCATCTGGAAGAGCACGCGGTTCTCGATCTCACGCATGGCGTTGCGGTCCAGGTATCGCTCGGTGTTGGTGAGGGTGTCGCAGGACATGATGACGTGCACGCCGACGCCGGGGCCGTCTCGCAGGATCTCGACGAGCAGTTTGTCGGGCTTGGGGGTGTCGCCCTCGTCCATCGAGAAGCCGAAACTGTCCTCATCGCGTCGGAGCGAGCGGATGCGCTGCATGGAGTGGATCAGCAGGAATACGCCGGGGGCATCGGACTCGTTCTCAGCGATGCGGGCGCGGACTTCTTCCGCGATCGAGGTCAACGTCTGCTCGATGTCCCGTGGATCGACCGAACGTGCGTCAACGGGCAGCGCGCCGGCAAGAGAGGCGAACTGGCCGGCGCGGGCGTCGTCGTCGGGCGTGGCGTCGATGATGTACGCCTGCGCCTGGTGCGCCTCGCACTGGGCAGCAAGCGAGACGGCCGAACCCATCATCAGCCCGAGCGACGCTTCCTCGCGTTGACCGACGATGAGCATGTTCGAGCCGCTCTGGCGGCGCATGCGAGCGGCCGTTGGGTCCTTGATCGCGATGGCCTCGCCGAGCCAGAGCAGCGGGAACATGTGCTCGGCGCGGGTCGCGTCGGCTGTGGCGGTTCGCATGGCGCTGTTCCGCTCGAGGCGCGCGGGGACGTTGCCCTCGAACACCAGCGCCGGACTGCCAACGCGGACGCTGGAGGTCTCGGCCCGCTGGCAGATCTCCGCAACCGCGTCGTCGCGCTGGGCGTCGGGGAGCCAGACGATCTGGAAGGGGCTGTTGCCCTCGACCATACCGGCCTGGTCGTTGTAGATCGCTTCGCCGGGGCGGCTGAGCAGCCGGGCGGCGGAGTTCTCTTCGTTGAGGATGAGGTACGAGTCGGCCTCGTTGCACTGCAGCGCGATGCGGATGGCCATCTGGCCCAGCGTCGAGCGGGCAAGGCTGTACGCCCCGCCGAGGGTCTGCGAGCCGAGGATCACATGGATGCCGAAGGCGCGACCCTGGCGCACGAGACGGTCGAGCAGCAGCGACGCGTCCTGCGCGAGCTTGTCGTCCTCAACGAAAAGCTCCTGGAACTCGTCGATGATCAGCAAGGTTCGAGGCATGATCTCGCCCGGTCTGGCCTGCCGGAACCCAGCGAGGTTCTGCACGCCCGCTTCCCGGAAGAGGTCACCGCGGCGCTTGAGCTCTTCGTCCACGCGCTGGAGCACGCTGAGGCCGAACTCGCGATCGGACTCGATGGCGACAGCGCGGGCGTGCGGGAGCGGGCCGTGTCCGTCCTTGCCAGCGTACGCCTTGAACTCGACGCCCTTTTTGAAGTCGACGAGGTAGAACTCGACTTCCTCGGGCGAGTACCACATCGCGAGGTTGGTGATGAGCACGTGGAGGAGCGTGGACTTGCCCGAGCCGGTCTTGCCGGCGAGCAGCACGTGCTGCGCGGTGCCGTGCCCGAGGGCGAGGTCTTGGAGTTTGGTCGCGCCGGCGCGACCGAGCGGAACGCGGACATCGGGCGCGCTGCTGCGCGACCAGACATCGTCTTCGCTCGGCCCGACGGCCCGGAACGGCACCTCGACGCGTGACGCGTCGCGCGAGGCCTCGCCGACGCGTTTGAGCACCTCGGTCATGCGGTCTTCGGTCGGCGGCTGATCGAGGACGAGGTCGGCATCGGAGAGGACGTCGTCGACGAGTTCGTAGCGTCCGTCGCGCCAGACGAGTGTGGTGGCGTGGTCGCGCATGTCGGAGAGCTGGATGCCGGTTGGCAGGGTCTCGCGGGTGTCGCAGGCGATGAGGGTGTGCACGCCGCAGCGGGCTCCGGAGGAAACGATGGACGCGAGGCGCCGGGCCGAAGCCTCGTCGAAGTTCACCGGGAAGTCGCTGATGACGAGGAAGCGGTACGGCTCGGCGATCTCGCCGGCTTTCTCGTTGTAGTCGTCGATGGTCTCGAACTCGTTGCGGAGGTACTTCTGGATCACGTTCTCCATGTGCTCGGTGAGCTCGGAGAGGCGCGCCTCGATGTGTCGCGGTTCGGTCCAGATGCGATGGTTGACGAACTGGTCGTTGTAGTCGGCCAGGTGCATGAAGCCTGCGAAGTTCTGACCAAGACCGACGGGGTCGATGATGGTGAACCGACACTTGGCCGGCGGTAGCGAAGTCAGCATGCGCAGCATGACCGCCTGCAGCGTCTGAATGGCCTGCGATCTGGCCTCGGCGAGCGAGTCGGTGTCGCGCCGAGCCTTGCGATCGTCGGACGCCGGGTACTCGAGCAGCAGCGACGCGTGACGCGGCATCTCAAGCAGCGCTGGCAGATCCGCGTGTGCGTGTTTGGGGAGCGGGAGATCGTCCGAGGCGGGCAGGCCGCCGGGGAGTTCGGCGAGGTCGAGGCGAACGCGACCGAACTTCGCGGCACCGAGCGAGCGGTGCGGGGGTGACCACGCCGCCCAGGCGCTGTCGGACCAGTCCGGGAAGTCGGCGTGGTCGCGCTTCAGCAGCGAGCCGGCGAGTTCGTCGTAGCGAACGACACGCTCTTGCCAGTCGGAT